>JBJKQX010000069.1:0-5398 GCA_046704965.1 Binataceae bacterium (SeqCode) | reverse complement strand
CGCGGATATTTGCGCGGCGTGGAATCGGCGAGGCCCGTCACGCCGAGATAGCAGCGGAAGCGAAAGTGGCCGTGGCGACTGCGTTTGTCTATTTTCCGACGCGTGAGGCTTTGGTGGGCGCGGTTCTCGACGAGGTGCAGCGCTTCTACATCGCGATGCTGACGGAAGTCAGGGAGGCAAGCGCGGATGCTCCGAATCTGCTTCTCAAGTACGTGCGGGCGTTCGCCGATTCCGTCGACAGCCATCCTGATTACGCTCACGTTTTCCTCGAATGGAGCGTTGCGGTGCGCGACGAGATATGGCCGCGCTACCTCGCCTTTCAGCGCAAGGTCTGCGCGATCCTTGAGCAGGCGATCCGCGACGGGCAGCGTGCCGGCAGGCTTGCGCGCGAGATAGATCCGGAAGACGGCGCGCTGCTGATAATGAGCGCTGCTCATACGGTTGCGCAGTTGAAGTTCACCGGATGCACGCCCGACCGCCTGGAGCGCTTTCTTCGTGCGCTGGTCCGCTCTGCGGTCGCTCGATCGTGTTCGACCGATAGTGGAACAGCGACGTGAGCATGCCGGTTGCCGCCGGAAAGCCATTTAGCCGAGTCGATCCGACACTCTCATAGTCATCGTCAGATCATGGCCGGATGCGGGGATGCGTTTGCGGGCAAGGTCTGCCATGCTTGTACGTCGCCAGCATCGCCGGGTAAAAGCCTGGCGTATCTTCGTCGTCGCGTGAATTAGTCGCGCGGGTGCGCGGCGGCACAAATCGAAACAAGACCGAGCTTTTGTAACGTAACAGGACAGTGAAAACAGGAATAATCGGCGCCCGAGGCGCCGGAAAAACAACGGTGTTCCACGCCCTGACGGGCCTCGCTCCGATCCATGGGGCCGAAAGCAAGGGACGCGGTCGTCCCGGCCAGATAAAGGTCAGCGACGCGCGGCTCGACAATCTCGAGTCGATCTACAGCTCAAAGAAGAAGATTCCGGTCGAGCTTACGATCGTTGACTTCGCTCCCAATCCCAAGGAGCAGAAGGAGGGTGCCGCGCTCGACGCGAGCCTGCTTCCGCTCATCCGCGACATGGACGCCTTGCTGATCGTCGTGCCGCAGTTTGCGAGCAACACGAAAGAGCTTGCAGCGACGGTCGAGAGTATTGAGGGCGAGCTTGTGTTTGCCGACTTCGACCAGGCCGAGCGCCGGTTGGAGCGGTCCAGGAAAGACCGCAGCGGAAGCGACTTCGAGCGCGCGACGCTGGAGCGCTATATCAAGTGGCTCGAAGAGGGCAAGCCGCTTCGCATGCTCGAGATGACCGGTCAGGAGCTGCAGACGTTTTCCAGCTTCGGGTTCCTTTCGCGAAAGCCTGCGTTGGTGGTCGTCAACTGCGAGGAAGACGCCGCCACCGCCGATATCAGCGAATCAGAGCATGAAACGCTCAACGCGCACGGGCTGGAAGTCTTCCGGCTCGCGGCGGCCTTTGAGGCGGAGCTATGGGAGCTCGACGAAGCTGGACAGAAAGAGATGCTTGCCGCGGCGGGGCTCGAAGCGCCCGCGCGTGACCGTCTTATCGCAGCCCTCTACCACCATCTGGGCCTGATTACGTTCTACACCGCCGGCGAGCCGGAGGCGCATGCGTGGTCGCTGGAGCGCGGCGCGACGGCGCTGGACGCGGCGGCGAAAATTCATACGGACATCGCGCGTGGATTTATCCGTGCCGAAGTGATGGGCTACGACGATTTTGCCGAGCTCAAGTCCGAGACGAAGATCAAGGAGGCGGGAAAGTTCCGGCTCGAAGGGCGCGACTACGTGATGGCCGACGGCGACATCATCCATATTCGCTTCAAGGTGTGAGCGGGGCACCCCTGCGTCAGCGCCAAGGATTTTAGCGAGCGATCGGTCGAGGGCGCGCCGTGAGCGATGAGCCTTCGTGGCCATCGGCCAGGGCGTCCGGCCGGTCGCGACGGCGGCCGTCATCTTCGCTCCGGCGTCGGCGCTCACACGCTTGCTTCAACCCTGACGGGTCAGCCTTGCGGGATTACAGGCTTTTCAGGAACTCGATCAGCATCTGGTTGACCTCACCCGGACGCTCCTGCTGAATCCAGTGCCCGGCGCCAGGGATGAGTTCCTTCCTTCGAAGGTCGGCCACGGTGACGTCGAGCGCCGCGTAAGCGCCCTGCACCCCTCCGGTCATCGGGATGACCGGGTCGAGGTCGCCCGCGATGAAGATGGTCGGCTGTCTTATCTTTGCGCCTTCGAGAAACGGAGTCAGTTCCCAGTTGCGGTCGATGTTCCGATACCAGTTGATACCGCCGCGAAAGCCGGTGCGCTTGAACTCGCCCGCGTAGAAATCGAGGTCCTGCTCGGACAGCCACGACGGCAGCTTTTTCGGAACCACTCCGCTTTCGATGAAGCGCTCGTTCTTTTCAAAGAGGTAACGCCATCGCTCATTTTCCGGCGGGTTTCCCGAGGCCGAGTACAGGATCATCGCCATCGAACGGCGCGGGTCCTCATCGAGTTCGCGCTCGACCTTGCCCGGCTCCTGAAAGTAGAGCTGGTAAAAATTCTTGTCACCCGCCATCGCGCGCAGTGCCGGCGTCGGCTGCACGGGAGTTCGTGGAAGATAGGGCACGCTCAGCAGGCCGAGGGCGCGGAAGAGATCGGGACGCAGCAGCGCCGCGTTCCACGCAACCGGCGCGCCCCAGTCGTGACCGACGATAACCACCGTTTCGCCACCCATCTCGTTGACCAGTCCGACAAGGTCGCCGACCAGTTGCAGGACGTTGTAAGCCTCGATGGGTTCCGGCCGGTCGGTTTGCCCGTAGCCGCGCTGATCGGGTGCGACGACGTGAAAGCCGGCCTCGGCCAGGGCGGCCATCTGATGCCGCCACGAGTACCAGGACTCGGGCCATCCGTGACACATGAGGACGGTCGGTCCCGCGCCCTGCTCGGCTACGTGCATCCTGATCCTGTTGGTTTCCACGAATCGATGGGTCAGCTCGGCCATGACGGGTTCTCCGGCGTGATCAGATGTGTGCGCTTTTACACCCCAGGCGCCTCAGGATTGCAAGAGTGCCGGCGCGGAAACGAGGGCTCGTCCAGGCAATCGGCGCCGACAGGCGAAAAGGAAGGTCCGGTACGCACGGTCGGACGAGACGCACGTTACCGCACGCGCCGGACGTAAAGCTATAAGGTTCGCAGGTTGCTTCGAGCGCGGGGTTGTTTCGTAACAACCGGTCGTTCGAGCGGTGCCCGATTATCGGGTGCCCGACTCGTCTACACGAATATCAGTTCCGCGCCTTCATCGGTCTCGCGGATGTCGAGCGTTCGCTCGGAGAGCGGCTCGACCAGGCTGTCCTCGACGAAAACGCGCAGTCCCCCCTGCTCGAATGTATGATCCTCGGCCTCGGGTTCGTCGCGAAAGGTGAGCGCAAGGGCAATCTCGTTTTCCTTGCCCTGGGAACTATCGGCTCGTCGGATACGAAGCCCCGCTTCGGGGGATGCGCCTGCACCGTCCCTCGCGCGCTTGAGGATTTCCGCCGCCTGATCGGTAACCTTCAGCATCGTGCACCTCCTCATG
Source organism: Binataceae bacterium (SeqCode) (assembly GCA_046704965.1). Classification (GTDB taxonomy): domain Bacteria; phylum Desulfobacterota; class Binatia; order Binatales; family Binataceae; genus DTIX01. The sequence continues at coordinate 1,835 of JBJKQX010000069.1, read as the reverse complement.
CGTGAAGAGTGAAACGTGAAAAGTGAGAATGAAAAGATAATTTCACCCTATAGAGAGTGTAACGGGCGGTGCAAGGTGGTTCCCAAATCAAACTCGCAATTAGCAAGAAAATCGAAAAAGGTAAGAGAAACAGAACTCGAGACCATTGCAGCATAAACGAAAGCAATTTACGCTGTTGATCCGAAAATAAGTTTTTCTCGGCTTTTTGGGGAGGTTTGTCGTGATGGGTAGAGGAAGGGCCGAGACTCATCCAGGCTACCTGAAGTTACACTTGCCGATCGCCGGTTGCGGTCTCGGTTTCCGCGGATGGCTGCTACCGATAGTGTGCGCTATCGGACTTGCCGTTGTTGCGAAGCCGGCGCCGGCTGCCGCCGTGGTGCATTCATATATAGTGGTGGACGCGGATACGGGTCAGGTGCTCGAAGCGTACAACGCCGACCGTCAGACCTATCCCGCCTCGCTCACCAAGCTGATGACGTTGTATCTGACGTTCGACGCACTCGAGCACGGACGGCTCAGATTCGACGAGCCTCTTTACGTTTCGCCGCATGCCGCCGCCGCGTCACCAATCAAGCTGGGGTTGAGACCGGGGAGCACCATAACGGTGCGTCAGGCGATACTCGGCATCGTGACCGAGTCGGCCAATGACGCGGCAATCGTGCTGGGCGAAAAGTTAGGCCACGGGAGCGACGCTCGCTTCGCTCAAATGATGAATGCCGAGGCGCGGCGACTGGGCATGACGCGCACCGAGTTCCGAAACGCCTCGGGATTGCCGAATCCTTACCAGAAGACTACCGCGCGCGACATCGCTACCCTCGCCACCGCGATAATCCACACCTTCCCGCAATACTATCATTTCTTTTCGGTGCGCTACTTCTACTTCCACGGCACACGCATCAACTCCGACGACCATCTGCTCGGCAGTTTCAGAGGATGCGACGGGATGAAGACCGGGTTCATCCGTGCCTCCGGCTACAATCTGGTGAGTTCAGCGATCCGCAACGGCCATCGCCTGGTCGGTGTGGTGATGGGTGGACGCACCATCGTGAGCCGCGACGTGCATATGGAACGTCTTCTCGACGTGGGGTTTGCCCGGGTGAATCATGAGCTCAGGACGGAGATGGCAAGTCGAAGGAAACCGGAAGTGGTCGCGCAGGCGGACCGCCCCGTGTACCGGCACGATGCGCACGATGTGGCTGTGCGCCGTGCGCCGCGTCCCGCCGAGGTCCACACAGTGGTGGCGCGGCGGGAAGTGCCTGAGCCTGCGGTGCATCGGAATGTCCAGAGGCTCCGAGCTTTCAAGCTGGCCGAAGCGCGCGAATCAGGTGACTACAGTATCCGGATCGGTGGCGTGTTCAGCAGTGCGCGGTTTGCACGCGAAATCGTGCAAAGCGCCATCCGCACGGCGCCACATGAACTCAAAGGCGCGCGCTTTGAACTGGTGTCTGCCGAGCGACACGGGCGCCATGGCTACGCGATTCGCGTTGTCGAGCTGAGTCCATGGATGGCGAACCGGGCGTGCCGAACGCTCAGAGACCGCCAGTTCGATTGCAAGATACGTCCACCGAGAGCAATTACGGCGTCCGCTAGGTAGCAGTCGCGATTGCCCGATCGATGGTTGGTCGGCCCGTCTTCAGGTCTACGCCTCGGCGGGCCGGAACAGCTTCATCATCGACTCATGCGAGGCGGGTGGGCGCTTCATGAGAGCGAGAATTTCGTCGACGTGAGCAGCGGACTTCGTTCCAACCAGCGCCACGTCGATGCCGGGCGTTGAACGCACGAACTGGATGGAGCGCTGCGCGTCGCTGGAAAGACCCGGAAACGCTTCTTCCAGA
>JBJKQX010000068.1:0-5428 GCA_046704965.1 Binataceae bacterium (SeqCode) | reverse complement strand
ATGGTCTCGCCCGTGCCCAGGATGTAAACCGGTTTCTTTTTAAGGTCGCGCGCCCGCTCGGCCGACGTGACGACCAGCGCGCCGCCGCCGTCCGAGATGATGCAACAGTCGAGCAGATGGAGCGGCGAGGAAATGGTGCGCGAGGCGAGCACGTCCTCGACCGTAATCGGGTCGCGGTACTTGGCCGCGGGATTCATCGACGCATGAAGCCGCATCGTGACCGCTATCTCGGCCAACTGCTCCGAGGTCGTTCCGTACTCGTGCATGTGCCGCTGCGCGACCATCGCATACGAGCCGACCGTCGTCGGTCCAAACGGCGCCTCGTACTGGTCGCATGGGTCGCCGCCACCTCCGAAGCCTCCCGTACCGATCGCGAAGCGCGAGGACGCCGCGGTCGAACCGTAGACCACCACGCACACGCTGCACAGACCGGCGGCCACAGCGGCCGCCGCGTGAGCGGTATGCGCGACGAACGACGAACCACCAATCGCGGTCGAATCGACGAAGTTGGGCGTGAGGTTCATGTAATCGCAGAAGCCCACGATTCCCATCCCGCTCATTCCGATCCCGGTCGTGCACAGCCCGTCAACGTCCTTTATCGTCAGCCCTGCATCCTCGAGCGCGCCACGCACGCTCTCGGACATGATCTGGAACATGCTCTTGTCGGGAGCGAAACGCGTGGGATGCTCGAAGGCTCCTACAACAGCAGCTTTGCGGCTCAGGCTCATGCTGGTCTACCTACTTAAGTCCCGAGAGGAATTTCTCTATCGCGGCGTTGACTTCGGCCGGACGCTCGGTCGTGAGATTGTGAGCAGCGTCTGCGATCACTTCCAACTTCGCACCACTAATCCTGTCCCTAATCAATTCGGCGTCCTTGACCGTGGTGATGGCGTCGTCGGCGCCCGCCATTATCAGCGTGGGGCGATCGATTTTGCCGATCGTGTCGCGCAAATCGACCTCGCTGCACGCCTTGACGTCGGTGTAGCGAACGCGAGGGTCGGTCCGTATCTGCTCCATCCATCCTTCGCGGATAACGCCGAAGTTATCCTTCACCGTCTTCTCGGAATATCCGTCGGTGACAAAGGCCTGCGGTGCGCGACCCATCGTAACCGCGCGAAGTCCCTCGATGCGGTCCTGTCCGATGTTGAATTTCGCCGCCGTCGCCATCAGCACCAGCGCTTCGACCCGCTCGGGATGGCGTGTCGCAAGGTCCATCGCAACCGCTCCACCCATCGAGCGTCCCGCGATCACAGCCGATTTCATGCCGAGAATGTCCATAAGGTGGACCGCGAAATCGGCGTACTCGGCGACTGATGCGAGCCCCTCGACGCCGGATGACCTTCCGTGACCCGGCAGGTCGGGAGCGAGCGGACTATGGGCCGCCGCGAGATGGTCGATCTGGTTGTGCCAGCTGTGGCCGTTGGAGCCGGCTGCGTGGATAAACAGGATTTTGCGGCCGCGCGAAAAATCCGGCACCACGTCGGGCAGTGTGGTCATACCCGCGTAGTGATAAAGAATCGCGTGGCCGTTCACATGGGTATACTTGGTCGGCATCGGGGCCAAACTCTCCGCGAACTGCTTTTGAACGGTTAGGTATTAGGTTCCGTGCGGCTTTGTCAAACGCGGGATTAGCCAGCGCGATTCTCAGCGCCTGCGTCCCACCATCATGCGCTCTTCGAGAGCGAAACTCCGACCGCCGACAATCCTGCCCGATTCGCTCGTAAGGCGCTCGACGTGCGACCGCTCACCCTCTGCCGCAACCGGCATCCATCTGAGGCGAATCCATTCCTCTATCGCGGGCCATCCCACCTCGAAGCCGACGACCACCCTCTCGACCGAAAGGCCCGCGGCCACGAACGCCTCGCGATAGCTCTTCTCGCTGACCGAGGAACGACGAAGACGGCGCCAACTTCCGAACACAGCGGGCTCGAACTCGGCCCATCGCTTGTCGCCGAGAGCGCCGCGCAGCGCTTCGGCTACGTGACCGTGCCCGACGGTTGCGACCAGTATGCCGCCGGGCGCCAGGCATCGGCCAATCGACGCGACGGCCTTGTCGAGGTCGGCGACGAACGGCAGCACGTGGCTCGCAAGGATGAAATCGAAGCTCGCTTCGCGAAACGGCAGTGAGGATGCCTCGGCACGCACCAGCGAAACCTCATCGCCAACCCTCCTGCGCGCCTCGACAAGCATCTCGGCGGAAAGGTCGGCGCCGACGATCAAGCGTCCGGAATTCGCGGAATTCGCGAAATTTGGGCCGGCGAACTCGGCGAGATAGCGGCCGTTACCGCATCCCAGGTCCAGAACTCTGCGCGCCCGACTGATTTCGGAAGCAAACGCCCGCAAGACCGCCTCGCGGCGGCGCGAGTAATACTCGCCACCGCCGTAGTTCTCGGCCAGACGTGCGAACTGCGCGACTACGGCCGTTCCATCGCGCGGACTGGTCGATGCGGATTCGCCTTCGTCCGACAACTCTCCGTCACCCATGGACGAAAGCTATAGCTCAAGCGGGCCGCACGATGAGAGCCCTCTAAAGCTGTTTCCGCTTGCGTCCGCGCCGGGGCGACACTGCCGGGCGTATCGCTTCTTCGCCGCCCTGTCCGTGTTCCCATTTTTCGATAGCAACACGGCTGAATCGCCACGTCGCGCCAACCCGAAACCCGGGGATAAGCCCGCGTCTCAGGAGTCGGTAGATCGTGGTGGGGTGAACTCTGAGATGCTCTGAAAGCTCTGCTACTGTGTAGATTTCCTCTTCTCGGGGCATTCCAACACCTATTTCTCCCCCCGAAGAACAGGGCCGCGGATGGCGGCTGAGAGGTATCAGCTTTTTTTTCTAATTACAGCTTTTTCCGTGCTGAGACCCATGTCAAGTCACCCCTTGAAACTCGGCAATGCCGATTGCCGACGGTTGCCGCCGAAAGTCGCCATTTGAGCACACGTTGCGGCCCTGTGAACGACAAAATTGACAGCTCTTGTCCGGTCGGATTCATTGCCTGCTCGCTGTCGTAGCGTGCGAAGACCCGCGTAAATCCATCGATAGCGAGCCATCGTCTCCTGATACGGGTGGCTCGCTTACAGTGGACACAAGAATTTGAGCGGCGGAATATGGTCCCCGGAATGAGGCCGGCAACTCGTTGGCGAACCAACCGGGATTTGATCCTGGTTAACCTTGACCGCAACCGGGTTTCTCAACAATGACCAGGCCTGAATCGCCGGATACTTCGCAACGACATCGTTGCCGTTCGCGTGGCAAGCGCAGCCGGCACGAGAGAACCTGCCCCACCAACCGCGCACTCGTGAGGTCGCGATCGATCGCGCAAGTCGCGGACCGCGCATCTTCCATCTTTCTCAGGAGCACCATCCGTCGCCACACTTCCCGCGACACTTCCGACGCGAACGTTCCCCGTTTGGCAGGTTGCGTATCACCTCGGCTATCCTTGGGCGCACACCAAGGAGAGTTGCCGATGGCTTATGAAACACTTGAACTGAAACGCGAGGGACCGATCGCATGGTTGACGCTGAACCGGCCTCGCGCGCTCAACGCTCTCAGCGCCGAGATGGTCGGGGAATTGGAAGATTTTCTTTCACACCTGCGCGATGACCGTTCGACCCGCGTGGTGGTGATGCGCGGCGCGGGACGCGCCTTTTGCGCCGGGCTCGATCTTAAGGAACAGACCTCGGGCGGAAATAACGCGCTCGGCAATTCGTCTTCCGCCACTTACGAAGTGCAGCGCAGGATGAGTGACCTGACGGTCGCCATCCGACGCGCCCCGCAACCGTTCATCGCGGCAATCAAGGGTCCCGCGTGCGGCGGAGGATTTGCGCTCGCGCTCGCTTGCGACTGCCGGATTGCGGGCGAATCGACACGTATGAACGCCGCGTTCATCAGGATCGGGCTGACCGCCTGCGACATGGGCGTGAGCTATTTTCTGCCGCGCGCCGTGGGGATGTCGGTCGCGTCGGAACTGATGCTGACGGGACGGTTTATCAATGGCGAGCGCGCGCTTCGGACGGGACTGGTATCCGAGCTGGTGCCGGATGCAGAACTCGACGAAGCCGCAGGAAAACTCGCACGCGACATGGCCGAGACGTCACCGCTCGGACTCAGGCTGACGAAGGAATGTCTGGCGGCAAACGTTGACGCGGGAAGCCTTGAGCAGGCAATCGCGATTGAGGATCGAAACCAGACGCTGTGTGTTCAAGCCGGATATCTCAAGGAAGGCGCGCGCGCGTTTATCGAGAAGCGGCCGCCCAAGTACAAAGACCGCGCGTAAGGCTGAGGCGCGGCGCTACAGGAGCCAATGGAAGCGCTTACCGTTGATCGAATCCAGTTCGCCTTTACGGTAATTTTCCACTACCTGTTCCCGCAGCTCACGATGGGGCTGGGGCTTCTCATCGTGGTGCTGAAAACGATGGCGCTGCGCACCGGCAACGAACACTACAATCACGCGGCGCGGTTCTGGGCTAAGATTTTCGCGATAAACTTCGCAATCGGTGTGGTGACTGGAATTCCGATGGAATTCCAGTTCGGGACCAATTGGGCGCGCTTCTCCGAGTTCGCGGGCGGGGTAATCGGACAGACGCTCGCGATGGAAGGGCTGTTCGCGTTCTTCCTCGAGTCGGCTTTTCTGGGCGCGTTTCTATTCGGCGAAAAGCGGCTCGGCCCGCGGCTTCACTGGCTGTGCGCGTTTCTCGTCTTCGTCGGCTCGTGGCTTTCGGGATACTTCATCATCGCGACCAACGCCTGGATGCAGCATCCCGTGGCCTATCAGACCGGCCCGGGGGGCGACGTGTTCATCAAGAGCTTCTGGGGGCTTCTGACCAACCCGTGGCTCGGATGGCAGTACATGCACAACATGCTCGCGGCAGTCGTCACGGGAAGTATTGTGATGTCCGCGTGCGGCGCGTTCTATCTGCTGGCCGGATGGCATGAACAGTACGGCCGTACTTTCGTTCGCGTCGGGGTCATAGCGGGTTTGATCGCATGCGCGCTGCTCATCTTTCCCGCTGGTGACGAGAACGCACGTGACGTCGCCGACTATCAACCGACCGCGTTTGCCGCGATGGAAGGTTTGTTCAAGAGCGAGAGGGGAGCGCCGCTGGTTTTTATCGGTCAGCCCGACGTGCAGACTCAGTCGATAGACAATCCCCTCTATCTGCCCCACATTCTGAGCTTTCTGACTTACCGGCGCTGGAACGCCGAGGTAAAGGGCCTCGACGCGTTTCCGCGCAAAGACTGGCCCGACAATATTCCGCTGACCTATTACGCCTACCACATCATGGTTGGTCTCGGGACGATTTTCATCGCGGTATTGGCACTCGCAACATTCCTGCTATGGATCGGCCGGCTGTTTCAGACACGGCTGATGCTGTGGATACTGATGCTGCTGGCGCCGGTTCCCTATATCGCGGCCACGGCAGGATGGATGAC
>JBJKQX010000067.1:0-5376 GCA_046704965.1 Binataceae bacterium (SeqCode) | reverse complement strand
TGCGCTCGTTCCAGTCGTGGTACGGACGGGCGCTGTCCTCACGGTCGATAGCGCCGGTCCATGGGTTCTCGCGCGGCGGCTGATAGATATGACCGTGAATAAATACCGAGCTCACGGTTTGGATCCTCCGATATAAAGAACTCCGCACGGGCCGCGCAGTGCGATCGATGTCTGCTCCGGCCCAATTTCCGGAGGCGGGCTTTCAGCCTCTGTGTCCACTCCGGATATCGCAAGTCTGAACGTGTCGCTGCGATCCCGCGCGCGATACCGCCGTCATAGAAGAAGACCGCAATCGAACGCCCTGAGCCGTCGCGATGGAAATACGTATAAGCCATGCGCGGATCGACACTGCCGTCCGCCACGCTTACCCATTCCTCGTCCGCGCCAAGTGGCCGGACGCGATCGGCCTGATGCGGCGAGAGGATAACGAACTTCATGCCCTCGTCGATCAGCGCCGCCATCGTGACGTCGTTGCAGGCGGTCTCCGGAAGCCACAAGGATTCGGGATTGCGCCCGAATCGATGGCGGAAGTCGCTGACTCCCCAGCGAATCTGCGTGCGGCGGTCGCGTTCGTTGCAAAGCGGCAGGATGGCGTGATTGTACGCCTGGGCGATTGCGTTGCCGTGTCCGTTTCGGCGCTGCACGCTCAGCCTGTCAGCCTCGATTATCTGCGCGTATGTTTGCGGGCTCTTATGCTCGAGCCAGCTCATGAGCGTCGGCCCGAAGTTGAAACTGATGTTGGTATAGTTATTGACTATATACTCAATCTGTCCGCGGTTGTTGACCACGCGAGCGAACGCGTTGGCGCGATAGCATTCCGCCGCAATGCGCTCGTTCCAGTCGTGGTACGGACGGGCGCTGTCCTCACGGTCGATAGCGCCGGTCCATGGGTTCTCGCGCGGCGGCTGATAGAAATGACCGTGAATAATTACCGAGCTCACGGTTTGGATCCTCCGATATAAAGAACTCCGCACGGGCCGCGCAGTGCGATCGATGTCTGCTCCGGCCCGATTTCCGGAGGCGGGCTTTCAGCCTCCGTGTCCGCTCCGGATATCGCAAGTCTGAACGTGTCGCTGCGATCCGGCGCAAGCGGGATCTCACGCACATCGTGTTCGAAGTTGCACAACAGAAGCGCACGCTCGCCCGACGGATCACTGCGCTCGATAGTCAACCATTTTTGCGCTTCGTCGCACTCGACGCGAGTGAGGTCCTTGCGGCAATTCGACAGGCATCTCGAACCGCGCCTGAGCGCGATAAGCTCGCGATGGAACCTTAGCAGGTCATCGTGCGGCGCGCGCGTCAGCTCACTCCAGTCGAGTCGTGAAGCCGTAAACGCCTCGGGCGACTGGGGATCGATAAAACGCTCTCCCAGCGGAAAGTGCGCATATTCCTTTTTTCGCCCTTCGGAAACCGCACGCCCAAGTTCGGTATCGCTGAAGCTGGTGAAGTAAACAAACGGGGTGATCGCCCCGAACTCCTGTCCCATAAAAAGCATCGGGAGATTTGGCGCGCACAGCATTATCATCGCGGCGAGCTTTTGCTCACCCACCGAGAGCGACGCGGCCGCCCGCTTTCCGGCAAGGGCGTTCGCCACCTGGTCATGATTCTGAGTGAACACCACGAACTGACGCCCGGGTCGCGCCGCCGAGGAGCTTCCATGACGCCGCCGGCGGTAGACCGAGTAACGCCCGTCGTAGACGAACCCTTCTTCCAGCGCCTTGCGAATATCGGCCAGTCGCCCGAAATCAGCGAAGTATCCATGATGGTCGCCGGTCAGCGCCGCGTGCATCGCATGATGAAATGCGTCGTTCCATTGGGCGTCAAGCCCGTAGCCACCGGCCTCGACCGGATTTATCACCCGCACGTCGTCCAAATCGCTTTCGGCAATCAGATACGCGTGGCGTCCGAGCCGTTTCGCCTCCGCGCGAAACTGCTCACCGAGTTCCGTGAGCAAGTGGCGCGCGCCGAAATCGAAGATACCGTGGATCGCGTCGAGACGAAGCGCGTCCACGTGATACTCGACGAGCCAGTAAAGCGCGTTCTCGATAAAGAGCCGGCGCACCCCGTCGCTGTCGGGACCGTCGAAGTTGAGAGCGTCACCCCATGGTCCGCGATAGTTGTGCGAAAAACACGGTGCGAACTCGCCCAGGTAGTTCCCCTCGGGACCAAGATGGTTGTAGACGACGTCGAGCACGACTGCGAGGCCGCTCTGATGGCAGGCGTCAACCATTCGCTTGAAGCCTTCCGGCCCGCCGTAGCTGGATTGGACCGCGTACGGGTAAGCGCCGTCGTAGCCCCAATTGCGTTCACCGGGAAACTGCGCGATCGGCATCGGCTCAACCGCGGTGATGCCCAGGTCGCGCAGGTAGGAAAGCTTCGTCGCGAGAGCGTCAAAGGTGCCTTCGGACGTGAAGGTTCCCGTATGCAGCTCATAGATGATGTAGTCATCGAGCGCGAGCCCCGTCCAATCGCGGTCGCGCCACGGGTATGCGTCGGGGTCGACGACTCGGGACGGGCCGTGCACGCCATGAGGTTGCCATCGCGAGACCGGGTCGGGCCGTTCGCGCTCGCCGTCGATCAGATAGGTGTAATCCGCGCCCGGTCCGATTCCCGTGACCGTTGCCTCAAACACGTCGCCCTGCTCGCGGCGCATGGGCACTGTCGCGGGTTTCGCGCCCTTTATTTCGACCGCCATCCGGCGTGCCCGCGGCGCCCAGACTCTAAACCGCACGCCGCCTTCAAAAGGCCGGGCGCCGAACTCGAGACGCCACAGATCGTCCCGTTTCATCGATAAAACTCCGGAAATCAGCTCGGCGCGGGCGCGACGCGAATCGCTCTGTCAGGTCGCGCGCGTCAGCATCGCGACAGGCATCTGCGCAAAGACACGCGCCAGGTTGAGCCTTCGGCCGTCGCCTGCGCCCTCAGGCTTCACGATATCTCCCGTAAAGATCTCAGTGTAGGCGGGCGCGTCCAATTCTTTGGTGAGCACGAGATCCGTATCATTCCAGACCTCGGGATCGACCGGGAGCGGAGGCATCGCGGGAAGTCCCATAAAGAACCTACCGGCCACCACGATAACCTGTTTCCCTCCCGTCGAGCGCGCAAAGCCGATCGCGTTGCCCTCACGTTCGCCGTGAAGCGTAAGCGGCAGGTACGTGCCCGTACCGAACAGGTCGCGATTATCGCGCCGGAACTCGAGTGCGCGATGCATCACGTACATTTTGATCGCGCCGCTGCTCATTTCCTTCAGAAGTTCGCGCACGAGGCCGCGGCGATCCTTGCGGGCGCCGTCGCGAATTCTTTCAAGCACTTTCTGTCGCAGCGCGAAATCTACCGGCCTTCGGTTGTCCGGATCGACCAGGCTCAAGTCCCAAAGTTCGTTGCCCTGGTAGAAATCCGGCACCCCGGGCGTCGCGATCTTGAGCACCAGTTGAGCCAGCGAATTAAGCATCCCTGCCCGCGCGATCGGCTGCTGAAAGGCGGCGACGTCGGCTACAAATGGGCTCTCAGCCGACAGAATCGAGGCGAGAAAGCGGCTGAGCGCCTGGTCGTGCTCTTCGTTCACGTTCATCCAGCTGGAATGGACCTTCGCCTCCTTGACCGCTTTGTCCATGTAGGCACGGATGCGTTCGATGAACTGCTCGCGCTGGTCGGTGCTGCTTAGGGTCGAAGGCCATGTTCCGACCAGCGTCTGGTAAAGCAGATATTCCTCGTTGGGATCGGGAACTTCGCGCTCGTCAACCTTGAGCCGCGCGGACTGATTCATGAAATACCATCGCCGGATCGCGTTTTCCCATTGCTCGGGAATCTCGGACAGCGCGCTCAGCCGGGCCCCCACATCCTCGCTGCGTTTGGTGTCATGGGTGGAAGTCGCCGACATCGAATGCGGCCAGTTTTGCAGCATCCGCTGGTTCCACTGATGGAACCCCTCGACGCTTACGCCGAATCCGTCGGGTGCTCCACCCACCTCGTAGAGCGACGCAAGCGGGTAGTAGCGATAAAGCGCGGTGTCCTCGAACCCCTTGGCCATCACCGGAGCGGTAAGCTGCTGGAACCGCATCACGAATTCCCGGCGCTCCGCGCGCTGGGCCTGCGTGATGCCGTCGGGATGCTGCTGGAGGAGGACCGAGGCGACGAAGTCGAATATTGAGGCGCTGATTGTGGGGTTGCGAATCTTTGCACGGCCTATGGCGATCAGAACGTTCTGCCGATCCTCTTTGCCCACCGCGCCGCTTTGCGGGCGAACGTACGAACGGTAAACCGGGAAACACGCAATCACTTCCTCGAGCACATCGGCGAGACTTTGAAACGTAAAATCGCGCGACCATCGATGCTGCTCGGAGATGAGATCGAGCCGGCGCGCGAGCACTGCAAGCTCGCCCGACATCGCGGTCCGAATCACCAGCTTTTTGCTTTCGTAGACGATGTCATTGAAGTTGGCATGCTCTCCAACGAAGCGCCGATAAAGATCATGGAAGTGCGCGCGATTCTCCCGCTTGACCCACAGCCCGCCCACCACATTGAGAAAGTCGTAGCCCGTTGTTCCGTGAACCGGCCAATCGCGCCGCAGCGTTTCATTCTCACCCAGTATCTTCTCAACCAGCACGTAGAAGGGCCGCTTTGCTTCCTCGCTCTCTTTGGCGGCACGAGTCGGCTCGCCGGTCAGCGCAATTGCGCATCCCGACTGCAGCCTGCGCAGGTACTGTTCCGGGTCGAGGAGGCCGTCAACGTGATCCACCCTGAGCCCGTTTATGAAGCCTCGCTTGATAAAGTGGAAAATCAGCTCGTGTACGGCGGTGAAGACCGCCCGCTCTTCGACTCTTATCGCCGCCAGGTCGTTCACGTCGAAGAACCGCCGGTAGTTGATCTCGTCGGATGCGACCTTCCAGAACGACAGGCGATAGGCCTGATCCGCCAGCAGTCCTTCGAGGCGGTCGAAACTTCCGGGGTTGCCTTTGACCCCGTTGAGCTTCTCCAGCGAGGTCGCGATGGCGGCCTTGACCTCGACGCTGTTCTGACAGAGCGCAGCGATGCGACGTTTGATTACCTGGGTCTCGCGATTGCGCTCGCGAATCTTGCCACGATCGGTTTCGGTCCGAAGCGGCAGATGCTCGACCGCATTGATAATGATCTAGAGTTCGAGGACTTCGGCTGCGGACTCGCCGACGTTGTCGGTCAAACGGTGTAGGGCCGGCTCCAGGATCCACGTGAAGCTTCGCGGAGCGATCGGGAAGCGGTTGTCTCCGTAACAGGCAAGGAACGCGCCGCCGTCGCGGACAATCAGGATCTCGCGATTTTCCAGCACTTTGCCGTACTGGTCGCCGAGCACCGGAATCAGCACCTTGTCGGCGAGGTCTGCCTTGGGAGGATTCCAGT
>JBJKQX010000066.1:0-4605 GCA_046704965.1 Binataceae bacterium (SeqCode) | reverse complement strand
CCGTTGGTCAGAGCCTTGGCCATGGTCATCATGTCTGGGGTTACGCCGAAGGCCTGAGCCGCAAAGGCTTTGCCGGTCCGACCAAAACCGCAGATCACTTCGTCGAAAACAAGAAGAATGCCGTGCCGGTTGCAGATATCGCGAAGTCGCTCTAGATAGCCCGTGGGCGGCACCAGCGCCCCGGTCGATCCTGCAATAGGTTCGATAAAACACGCTGCGATCGACGATGCTCCATAGAGATCGACCAATCGCTCCAAATCATCGGCCAGTTCTGCACCTGTCTCCGGCTGGCCCCGGGTGAATCGGGCGGTCTCCTGCCATGTATGGCGAATATGGGAAACCTGCTGCGCAACGGCGTTGAAAGTTTCACGATTCGGTCGGATTCCAGAAAGGGCCGTGCCGCCAATATTAACGCCGTGGTAGGCCCGCTCGCGCGAGACGAAACGTATCCGATGCGACTCCCCGCGGGCTCGATGATAGGCAAGGACAATCTTCATCGCGGTGTCAACGGCTTCGGAACCGGAGTTAACGAAGAAAATGTGATTGAGGTCTTCCGGCGTCAGGGCGGCGACACGCTGCGCCAGGGTGAAGGAAAGTGGGTGGCCGGTTTGGAAGTGTGGACTGTAGTCCATTTCCCGAAGCTGGCGCGCGACTGCATCGGCGATCTCGGGGCGACAGTGACCTGCGGCGCTGCAGAATAGGCCAGAGCAGCCGTCAAGGAGCCGCTCCCCGCGATGGTTCCAGTAATAAACTCCTTCGCCACGGGTGAGCAATCTGGGATCCGCCTTGAAATCCCGGTTGGCCGTAAAGGGCATCCAGTGGCTTTCTAGAGAATTGATACTTTGCGCCACGATCCAGTCTCCGTCTGACAAACCCGTATTGCAGCATTATAGGGCCGTCTGGAAACTCGACGCTAATGATTTGGAACGTCACTCCCTGCTTTCCGGCAGAAACGGTACCAGGATCCGTGCCAGCTGTCCCTTGGTGAACACCCAGATGCGAATTCTTGAAGAACTCACGCATCACGTAGACGAGTGGCTCACGAATATCCGCGTCGATATTGGAACTCTCTATGTGACACCAAGGCATCGCGCCCGATCGGGAAAAATGTTGTTTAGCTCGGATCTTTATCTTGTGATTCGCTAGGCCGACCGGCACGTGCCTCCCGGGCGTGTAACATCGCGCACTGCCGCCAAGCTGCCGCTCGTTCTCCCTGCGTTGCCAAACTATCACCGCTCGATAATCGAGAATCCACCTTGGCGTAGCAAGTGCGCCCTGCTGATACCTCACATGGGAGTGCCTGTCCCAAGTGGCTCTTTTTGTTCATGACTGCAAAGACCGACCTCCTACTTCAGGATCCGAGGTCTAGCCCAGTTGCGATGCCCGCTAACTTTCTTCCTTACCGTGTCAACCTCATCTTATCGAGATCGCCCTAATGTTCACCCGGCGAATGCGAAACATAATCAAAACGCCCTGAACAAGCGCGACTCACAATTTTCCAATTCGGCAGGGCTGCCTTCCACATGAACGTCCGGTTGGGATTCCCGACCTCCACGACCTTTTTCAGGACTGCTGTCGGGATTTGGCACTGAGTTATGGGACGGCCGTTTGAGCATTGGATCCTAAGATCACTTCTTCTCAAAAATCCACCGATTTTGAGCTTCGCAGACGTGGTGCAATATTTTTTGAAAAATGCACCGGGTGTCTGCGTTGGGCTATCTCAGGAGTTCTGAATTTAATTCACTCGTTGTCCTGTAAACCGATCGCGTCCGTGCCAAAACTCGCAAGCCGGACACCATTCGCCTTCGTAGTCGATCCCTTGCTGGTGAGGACAGCCGATTATGCGGTCGGTCATCGCGACAGATCTCACCTGATGCTCCTCGATAAACGCAAGTATCTCACGGGCAATCCCGGTGTCGGTGCGGATGTCGCCATGATCCACTTTCCAGTCGCGTAAGTCTTCCACCTCTGCGTTCTCGGATGGCACGATAGCAACGGCGGCCTTTGTCGCTTGGCTCTGGTTCGGGCCGTAGAAGGCAACCGTCGCAATTGGCCATCCCCGCAATCCCTTTCGGGCTTTCTTTCGCAAGCGCTTGAGATAGCGATCTTCCACGATAGTGGATTCCTCCTCCAAACGTTACGGTCAAGAGCCGGCTGCGCGTTCGACCTCGGTAAGAACGAGAATAGCAAAATGCTTGGCTCGCATATAGCGACTGCGATCGGCGATCTCGACGTTTTCGCGCGCCTCAAGGGCGCGGGCACCGTGGCGAGAAAGCGGCTCGCGAGCGGAGAGAATGATCTTTTCGGCATTGGTGTCCATCTTTGGCTTCTGCATCGAACAGGATTACGTAAGTGCCGGAAGACATCTGTAGGTTATCCGGAAGCCACCCTGAATGTCGGGCTGTCTTCCGGCCGGGTCTTGCGGTGATCGTAGATTCGCGTAGCTGCGATGTCGGCCTGGTGGTCGAGGGCGTTGGTCGCGGCTGTAGTACGTAGCGCATGGGCGCCGATTTCGAACCCGAGCGCGGCCGAATAGCCGCGCACCAGCCGGTAGACGGCGTCGGGTGTCAGGGCCTTATCGAGCCGGCCGGTGCGATTGTTGCGGATCGGTCGGAAGAGGGCGCCGCTGTCGTCGCCGCCGTGCCCGGCGACCTCGAGGTAGTCATGGATCAGCGCGTTGGTTCCCGGGTGCAACCGGAGATAGCGCGTCTTTTCGCCCTTGCCGGCGACGCGGAGATGCGGAACGCCGCGCCGCGCATGCCGGAAGTCGCGGACCTTGAGCTTACAGAGCTCTTCGCGCCGGAGCGCGTGATAGAGCAAGGTCGAGAGGATCGCGCGATCGCGTTTCCCTTTGGTGTTGTCTTTCCCTGCCGCCGTGTTCCTGCCTGGTGCCGCCAGCAGATCATGCGCATGGTGATCGCCGAGCGCCTGCGTCTTGCCTTCGCCGCTTTCGACCTTCGGCCGCCGGACGCCTTTGACCGGATTGTGGGTGACGGCGTTCCGATCGCAGAGATAGTCGAAGAGCGAGGAGAGCGCCGCGAGGCGATGCCGGACCGTGGCGCCGCCGAGCTCCCGCCGCGCCAGGCAATGATATGCGCCCGGGGCACCGCGCGGAATTCCTCGGGGCGCGGCACAGCCCTTGACATGTCCGGGTAACTCCCGTACATAAAGCGGCAACGAGGGTCGCATCATGCCACAGGAATCCAGCCGCACCGCCCGTATCGAGGCGCGCATCGCGCCCGACGCGCTCGCCATTGTCAAACGCGCCGCCGAAATCCAGGGGCGCAGCGTCAGCGATTTCGTCGTCGCGGCGGCGCAGGAAGCGGCGCACCGCACGATCGAGAAAACTCAGATCATCCGTCTCTCGGTCGAAGACCAGCGCGCTTTTGCCGCGGCGATCCTCAACCCACCCGAACCGACGCCGGCGCTGAAGCGCGCCGCCGCCCGCTATCGCCGGCTCGTGAAGAGCACTTGAGCGAGGAATACCGCTGCGAAGCGCTCGGCGCGCAGCACGATCGACGGAGCTTCGCTTGCGGCGTCGCTAAGCTGGATCGGTATTTCCATCAGCAAGTCACGCAGGACATCCGTCGGCGGGTGACAAGTTGCTTTGTCGCCGTGGCCGCCAACAGCGGCGCGATCGCCGGCTACTACACACTGGCCTCGGCCGGTATTCCGGCGAGCGAGCTGCCAGACGATCTGCTCCGGCGCCTGCCGCGGTATCCGACGCTGCCGGCCGTGCGGATCGGTCGGCTGGCTGTCGATCAGGCCTTTCGACGGCGCGGGCTCGGCGAGCTGCTGTTGATGGACGCGGCGGCGCGCGCCGATCGCGCCGAGCAGGCGAATTACGCTCTCCTGGTTGATGCCAAGGACAACGCCGCGGTCGGCTTCTACCGGCGCTACGGCTTCACCGCCTATGCGAGCCGTCCGCGTATCCTGTTCCTGCCGCTGGCGACCGCGACAAGGCTGCTGGAGGCACAGAGTCGGGAAAAACACGAAACGCAGGATCGGGACGTTTCATGAATTCAACAAGCACACGCTCGCGATCGCGCGCGGCGAGCACCGGGTCGAACCCGGCGATGGGAAGGTGTGGTGTGAGCCCGATTCGATTGCCCTCATCCCTGGGGCCGGCGACAGACACCGCCCTTCGGCTGGCAGCGTCTCGGCACTTCGGCTGGCTGTGGCTGAACCTTCAGGCGTCATAGGATTTGGCGGTTACACAAGCCAGGGAAGGAAAACATATTGGAGCCGTCGCGAATTCGCGGATTGCCGCTTGAGCAAAGCGGCTTTTGCCGGTGTGCAAGGATGGTCCAGAATCCTCCGGTAGCCGGAGGCGGGCCCAGGATCTCCAAACCATGCTCCAAATCTGCTCCACTCAATAGACCAAAGCGGACCAACTGTAACCAAAATCAACCAAGCGTAACCAATTGTTATATAGAGAATTATGGAAAATATCCAAGAAATCCAATCTGTAAGTTTCGGGCTCATAACCTGAAGGTCGTAGGTTCAAATCCTACCCCCGCAACCATCTTAAATTGCTCAAGCCCGTCACGCAGCTGCGCGGCGGGCTTTTTGCTGCCCGCGGCCAAGGCGAGAATGCCGGCGAGC
>JBJKQX010000065.1:0-6219 GCA_046704965.1 Binataceae bacterium (SeqCode) | reverse complement strand
GAGTTATTGCCGAATCCGTCCGTACCTCGGCCTTGACCAGCTTAAGGCTGATTCGGGCCATCAGATAATTAAGCAGAGCGCTCCGTACCCGGCTTCGCACGGTCCATGCGACCCGCCCCATCGAGAGCGCTGCCGCGTCGGCCATCCGCTCGGCCTGCGTGATCCGAAGCTCGCGGCGGCCAGCGGTTTCGATCGGAAAATTGAGATTGACGACACCGATTCCCCACGGAGCCACGTTCGGGCTCTTGCTCAGGCTGACCGCAGGACCCAGTCCGATACTCGGATTGGGACGCTCGGCGGCCGTGATTATCGCCGCCTTGGCCACATCGACATGGGCCGCGGCGACCGCAAGGTCGGGACTATAGTAGAGAGCCGCGAGAGTAAGCTCGGGCAGGTCCCATCGGCCCGGCGGACAAGAGAGCGCGCGATCGCTTCCCAGGTTAGCCTTCAGATAATCGCACAGCCCGGAGTTGGAAAGTGTTCGGGCGTCAAAGCGACGCTCGAGCGTGGCGGGTTCAAGTGGAGCGGGATGGTACGTTGCGCAGCCGCTGAACAGCGCGGCAACTATCAGCAAAATCAGCGGGCGCTTCATTCCGAATCCGGTGTTGATGGTAGTTCCAGGGTCATCCGGTTTTCACGACTGGACGGCGCGAGCGGCTGGAGTTGTCAGTCCTCCTATCGACGAATTGCCGCCAGGCTTTGTTCAAACCCGCATCCAGGCGTGCGTCAAGGTCACGACGGATCCTTACGTTCGATGTCCGCGACAGGTTACGCCCACAAATTCAGGCGCCGCTCGTACCTTGACTGCCCTTCCTTGCGGTTTCTATAGTGGCCTATGAAACTCCAGTAATCACGCGCAAGTAACAATTGCGCGTCTTTCATGGGCTTTTTGGCGGTCGAAAAATGAAAAGACGCGAAGAAATGACCTTTTGGGAACGGCTGTATCTGGTCGAAGTCCTGAGGGGTCTTGCAGTCACGAATTACCACTTCTTCCGAAATCTGACCCTCCACATCGCGCATACGATGGGGCTTGCCAAGGATCGACGCGCGGCTGCGACCATCGCTTACCCGGAGGAACGGAAGGTTTATCCCGACCACTATCGCGGCAGCCATCGTCTGACGCTCAGAGAGGACGGAGCCGTACGATGCACGTCGTGCTTTCTGTGTGCGACGGCCTGTCCCGCTCAGTGCATATATATCGAGGCGGGCCAGTCGCCCGACCCGCACGTCGAGAAATATCCGGTCCGTTATGAGATCGACACGCTGCGATGCATCTATTGCGGGCTGTGCGTCGAGGCGTGCCCGTGCGACGCAATCCGGATGGATACCTACGTGCATCCGCGCATCTGGGGTTCCGACCGCAAGGACTTCATCGAAACCAAGGAATTCCTGATGCATCGTTCGCGCGTGCTGGCCGAAAAGGGCCGCGACGGCAACATGCAGGAAATGCAGGAGTGGTATAAGGAGCAGGAGCGCGAGGTCTTCAATCCCGAACGCCCTGAACTCAAGACCTATACCGAACGCGACCGCCCCAAACATCTGCGCCCCGCGCGCGGACCAGAGGAACTCACCGTTATCGTCCGGAATCAGACTGCTCCGGGCGGCAAATAACGACCGGGAGGCCATCGAGGCGTCGCCTCTGTTCATTCCGCGTCAGGCGCCGTAACGCATCGCGTTCTTATGGACGGACGGCTTGCGCTATAGTGGCCCGACGCGCCGAAAGCATTCTTTCAAGGCGCTCTGAAGAGGTGTCGAGATGACGCAGATAGAAGCCGCACGCAAGGGTATTGTCACCCGGCAGATTGCCGAGGTGGCCGAAGACGAAGGTCTGTCACCGGAACTGGTACGTGAGCGCGTCGCCGCTGGCGAGATCGTCATCCCGCGCAACGTCCATCATGAGTTCCGCGCGATAGGAATCGGAAAGGGTCTGCGCACCAAGGTCAACGCCAATATCGGTGCGTCGAACCTCCATCAGTTCCTGGGGGAAGAGGTCGAGAAGCTTTACACGGCAGTGCGCTTCGGCGCCGACTCGGTGATGGATCTGTCGCCCGGAAACGACCTTGACGCGATTCGTGTCGAGTTGCTTTCGCGATGCCCCTTGATGCTCGGGACGGTACCCATCTATCAGGTCGCCTCGGAACGCTCGATCATGGACCTGACCACCGAGCATTTCCTTGAGGTAATCGAGCGTCAGGCGCGTCAGGGTGTCGATTACATGACGCTCCATTGCGGCGTTACGCGCGAAACCGTCCGCCGTCTGCGCGGCCATCAGCGTATCGAGGGTATCGTGTCGCGCGGCGGGTCGCTGGTAGCGGCATGGATCGAACGTACCGGCAACGAAAACCCTCTCTACGAGCACTTCGACGAGGTCTGCGACATCTTGCGCGAGCACGACGTCACCCTCTCGGCGGGTGACGGACTCCGCCCTGGCGCGACCGGCGACGCGACCGACCGCGGGCAGCTCGGCGAGTTGCTGGTGTTGGGCGAGCTCACTGAGCGCGCGCGCAAGGCGGGCGTGCAGGTGATGATCGAAGGACCGGGGCACGTGCCGCTCGATCAGATCGAGGCCAACGTGCAACTCGAGAAGCGGGTATGCTCCGGCGCTCCGTTCTACGTGCTGGGTCCGCTGACCTGCGACGTCGCTCCCGGCTACGACCACATCACGGGCGCGATCGGCGGCGCTATCGCATCCTCGGCGGGTACGGATTTCCTTTGCTACGTGACCCCGGCCGAGCATCTCAGGCTTCCCGACATCGATGACGTGCGCGAGGGGGTCATCGCGACCCGTATCGCCGCGCATTCGGGCGATCTGGTAAAGGGCGTGCGGGCGGCCAAGGTCTGGAACGACCAGATGTCACGCTATCGCAAGGCGCTCAATTGGGAAGGGATGTACGCGATGGCGATGGATCCCGACAAAGCGCGCCGTTACAAGGAAGAAAGCGAGGCGAGCGGCTCCAACGTGTGCAGCATGTGCGGTGCGCTTTGCTCAATCAATATAGATAACGCAGCGATAAAGGTTACGAAGAAGCAGGTGGGGCAGCAGGTCGTGGCGCATGCCTGAGATTCCCGATCAGCAGCGGTTTGAGCCCGCGCTCGACCTGGCAAGATACGACCAGGACAACGTCGAGCGCCGGCTCTCCGACTTCCGCGGGCACAATCTCGTCGTTTACTTCTATCCCAGGGACGCTACGCCCGGATGCACGGTCGAGGGCAAGGAGTTCCGCGACCTGTACGAAGAATTCGAGGCTCTGGATGCCGTCATCATCGGGGTGAGCACGGACTCTGTCGCAAGCCATCGCGAGTTTGCGGAGAAGCACGCGTTTCCGTTCATTTTGATGGCCGACGAAGACGGCGCGATGGCGGGAGCGTTCGGCGTGTTGCGGGGCGGTTTCGCGGCCCGCTCGACCTTCGTTTTCGATCACGATCTGCACGTGAGACGCATCTTCCACGACGTCAAGCCCCGCGGTCACGCCCGGCAGGTTCTCGATTTCATTCGCTCGTTCGTGGAAGCGCGCAGGATGCTGGGCGGATGAGGAACCTTTCGAGGCGTACGATGGTTAGATTTGCATAAAGACCGGCACAATCCCGTTCTTTCGGGCGGGACGGTTCAAGAAAAATGGCAAAGACTTCAAAGCACATTCTGGACGAGGCGCGCTCGAAGATACCGCAAGTCGATATCGATGAGGCGCGCCGCTTGATCAAACAGGGCGCGGTCGTGGTTGACGTGCGCGAGAGCGACGAATGGCGTCAGGGGCATCTGCACGAAGCCATCGGGATTCCGCGCGGATTCTTGGAGCTTCGAATCGAGGAAAAGGTGCCCGACCGCAGCACCCCGGTAGTCCTTCACTGTGCCTCGGGTACGCGCTCGCTGTTTGCCGCGCGGGCGCTGCACGAGATGGGCTATGAGAAGGTCTACAACCTGGTTGGTGGATTCAACGCGTGGAAGGACCGCGGACTTCCGTGGACGGCCGAGCGCCAGTTCACGCCCGAAGAACTGAACCGCTACTCCCGGCATTTCGTCATCCCCGAGGTCGGCGAGAAAGGCCAGGCCAAGCTGCTCGATTCCAAGGTCCTCGTGCTCGGGACGGGAGCTTTGGGCTCGCCCGTGTCGCTTTATCTCGCGGCGGCTGGAGTCGGCACTATCGGTCTGGTCGATTTCGACGTGGTCGATCTGTCGAATCTGCAGCGCCAGATAATCCATACGGCCGACCGGGTAGGCGTGCCCAAGACCGAATCGGCTGAGAAGTCCATCAATGCGATCAATCCAGGCGTCAAGGTGGTCCGTCACGACGTCAGGCTCTCGTCTGAAAACGTGATGGACATCATCAAGGATTACGACGTCGTGGTTAACTGCGGCGACAACTTCCCGACCCGCTACCTGATAAGCGACGCCTGCGTGTTCAACGGCAAGCCGCTGGTTGACGGCGCGATCTTCCGCTTCGAGGGCAACGCGACGGTTTTCTATCCGGCCAAGGGCGGACCGTGCTACCGATGCCTTTATCCCGAGCCTGCACCGCCGGACATGGCGCCTTCGTGCGCCGAGGCGGGCGTGTTGGGCGCGCTTCCGGGACTTATCGGCTCTATCGAGGCGCTGGAGGCGATTAAGCTCATCATCGGCGCGGGTCATTCGTTGATTGGCCGGATGATCTACTTCGACACTCTCTCGGACCGCGATTATGTCCGTGTGCTCAAGGTAAGACGCGATCCGAACTGCCCCGTATGCAGCGACAACCCGACCCAGACCACGCTTATCGACTACGAAGCGTTCTGCGGTCTCGCGCCGGCATCCAACGGCGCGGCGCACGACGAGGGCGGCGGCGCGACACAGGCCGGTTCGGTCGGAAGATGAAAACCGCCGGACGATTCGGGATGATAAAATAGGCAAGCAGGCGGGCGCTCTTTAACGGGCGCCCGCTCTTTTTGATAAACTCCTGATTTCGCGAGAGAGCGAGAAACCGGCAGATGGCGCTTGGACCGTTTTACGTCGCACACAAACTAAGCCATGGAGAGGGAATGAAGGGAACTGTCCTGCTGATGCGTCATGGCGAAACCGCCTGGAATCGGGAAGGGCGCGTCATGGGCCGCAAGCCGGTGGAGCTCGACGAGCGGGGTCGCGCGCAGGTCGAAGCAGCGGTACCGTTCGCCCGGATGATCAAGCCGGAGCTTATCGTGACCAGTCCGCTGATACGGGCGCGCCAGTCGGCCGAGATTATTTCCAAGGGCCTCGACGGGGTTGCGGTCGTCGACGAACCCGGACTGGAAGAAGTCGCCTACGGGCGATGGCAGGGGATGGTTTACCAGGATCTGGTGGACGATGAAGACTATGCGCGTTACCGACAGAGTCCGCTTACCACGCCCACGCCCGGCGGCGAAACCATCGGCCAGGTGCAGGAGCGCGGCGTGAAGGCAATATTGCGTTCCATCGAGGCTAACCCCGGCAAACGCCTGCTCTTTGTATCCCACGGCGACATCATCAGAACGGTTCTGTGCCACTTCATGGCACTCTCGCTCGAAAACTTCCGCCGCATCCGCGTCGACAACGCCACTTTTTCCGCGCTTCAGGTGGTCGGCGACTTCGCCGAGGTCAAGTTCCTGAACCTGATGCCCGATCCCGCCCGCGCCTTCGTGTCGCCGTTTCCGATTGGCTCGCGCAGCCGGCGGCAGTGACCGCCTGACAGCGTCCGAACTCCTGACCCTGCCGATCACCACTCGGGCTTTGCTCATCGACGCCCGCGCGCCGTAGAATCGGCATATCGACGGTTCGGCTTTTGCCGAATCGTTACTGATCGTCAGACCATCACGCGATGGGGTCGCGTGGAGCGTTGCGGTCGCGCTCAAATGCCCGAGGAGGGACGAAACGATGGCCAGGATCGACGGCGGAGAGATGTTGGTGCGCGTGCTCGAACGCGAAGGGGTGCACGAGGTTTTCACGCTGCACGGAGGCCATCTGGACGCGATTTTCGCAGCCTGTGCCAGGCACGGCTTTCAGGTGATCGATACCCGTCACGAGCAGGCCGCGGCCCATATGGCCGACGGATGGGCGCGCACCACCGGGCGGCCCGGCGTGGCAATTGTCACCGCCGGTCCCGGCCTGACAGACGCGGTCACTGGTGTTGCCAACGCCTACATGGATTCGATCCCGATGGTTCTGGTCGGCGGTCGAAGCCCGCTCGCCGACGACGACAGGCTGCCGCTTCAGGCCGTCGACCAGATGGGACT
>JBJKQX010000064.1:0-2587 GCA_046704965.1 Binataceae bacterium (SeqCode) | reverse complement strand
CTTGAGCACGAATCGCTTTACGGAGTGAAGGGCGAGGTCCCCGAAGGCGAGCATCTGGTGCCCTTCGGCAAGGCCAACGTATTGCGCGAAGGCAAGGACGTAACCCTGGTGTCGTACTCCAAGTGCGTTTACGATTCGCTCGCCGCGGCCCAGAGCCTTGAGAACATCGGGATCGACGCCGAGGTGATCGATCTGCGCACGCTCAATCCTCTCGACCTCGACACCGTGGTCGAGTCGACCAAAAAGACCGGCAAGGTAATCGTCGTGTACGAAGGATGGCGCACCGGCGGAGCGGGCGCGGAAATCGCAGCGCAGATTTACGAAAAGGCCTTCGACCATCTCGACGCACCGGTGGAACGGGTTGCCACGCTGGACATGCCGATTCCGTACAATGCGCGTCTTGAGAAGGAGGCTCTGCCGAAACCCGGCGAGATAGCAAAGGTGGCAGAACGGATGGTCTAGACGGTCGGACCGTCCGGGGCAGGCCGGCTTGAGCCTGTTCAGACGGGAAGATTGCTGGAGGAAGTGAGTTTCCTGAGTCGCCGCAGCGCAAGATAGCCGAGAACGAGCGATCTGAGTCCCCATCTGAAGGAATCCAGATTCGCACGGCGGGCGAGGCGCAGATTATAGAGGGCTTCGCAGATATGAATGACGACCGCGAGGCAGAACACGAAACGCGCGGCATGGCCAATGAACGTGTCCCCTATGCGGGGCAATGCCATGAGCAGACCCAGGGATATCCAGAAGAATCCGGCCTGGAGCCATTCGCGCTCGGGGATTTCCACGTTAAGCTTCCTCCTTACTGTCATCGGACGCCCGCAAAAGAAGCTACGCGCGCCTTGTTGGTACACTTGGCCTGCGCTCAAAATACGGAGAGAGCCCAGTTATGAGCAACGAGATCACGATGCCGAAGCTTTCCGACACCATGGAGGAAGGCAAGATCCTGCACTGGCTCAAGCGTCCCGGTGACGAGGTCCATCGCGGCGACGCAATCGCAGAGGTTGAGACCGACAAAGCCGACATGGTGCTCGAAGCGTTCGACGAAGGAGTGCTCGACGAGCTGACCCTCAAGGAGGGTGAGAGCGCTCCGGTAGGCGCGGTGATCGCGATGCTGCGGCAGCCGGGCGAGGCTCCCGCCAAACGCGTGAAGCCCGCGAAACCGGCCGAAGCCGAAGAAGCAACGGCCGAAGCCGAGGAGGCGCCCGCGGAGGGTGAGCCCGGCGAAGTTCATCCCGCGATGGGCATTCATCCGTCCGCGGCACCGACCGCGGTACCGGCGCCGCCCCGCGCGCGGCTAAAAGTCGTTGAGATGCCCGAGGCCGAAGAGGAGATGCCCTTGGACGGGCACAAGGTTCGGGCCTCACCATTGGCACGGCGGGCCGCCGAAGAAGCCGGTATCGAGATAGAACACGTGCGCGGCACCGGTCCCGACGGTCGCGTCACCAAGCGCGACATCGACAACTACCTGCGCGAGCAGCAGATGTTCAAATTCCGTCGCCTGGTCCATCCGCACGAGGGCGCGCCCGGCTCGCGCGAGGAAATGTCGAAGATGCGCAAGACGATTGCGCAGCGGATGGCACTTTCCAAGCGCGAGATTCCGCACTTCTATGTGACGGTCGAAGTCGACATGGAAGAAGCGGTGCGGCTCAAGAAATCGCTCGAGACGACCGAGATCTTCGAGACCGACATCAGCTACAACGACATGATCGTGAAAGCCACGGCGCTCGCCTAGGGACGTTTTCCGCGGATGAACGCGAGCTTTCCGGACGACGGTCTGGTGATCCATCCGACCGTCAACATCGAGGTAGCAGTTGCGGTTGAGGACGGTCTTCTGCTCCCTGTTATCAGGGAATGCGAGAGACTCTCGCTTCCGGAAATCGCGACTATCGCCCATCGGCTCGTCACCAAGGCGGGCCACGGAGGCGGCGGCTTCACGAGTGACGAACTTTCGGGGGCGACCTTCACCATATCGAACATGGGGATGGTGGGCGTCGAGCATTTCTCGGCCGTGATTGTGCCTCCTCAAGCCGCGATACTTGCGGTAAGCGCCATCAAGCAACGCCCCGTGGTCCGTGACGGGCAGCTTGCAGTGGGGACGACGATGATGATGACCGTGTCGTGTGACCATCGGATCATCGACGGAATCGTCGCCGGTCGCTTCCTGCAGGAACTCAAACGATTCCTTGAAAATCCGGCGAGCCTGCTCGTCTGACGCAAACCCCGGCGCGCGCTCGATACGGCCAAGGGCGGGCGCGCGCACCCATAACCTCGGAGCAAATTATTGGCCAGCACACGATATGACATTGCGGTAATCGGTTCGGGACCAGGCGGATACGTATCCGCCATCAGGGCGAGCCAACTGAAGATGAAAGTTGCGGTGGTCGAGCGCGACCGCCCGGGAGGCGTGTGCCTCAACTGGGGATGTATTCCTTCGAAAGCACTGCTGAGTTCGGCCGAAGCGATGGAAACGATCCGGTCGGCGTCGAAGGAGCACGGAATCGAGACCGGCGAGATCAGCGTCGACTTCGGTCGCGTGATTGAGAGGTCACGCGGGGCGGCGGACAAACTTAAACGGGGCGATCGCTTT
>JBJKQX010000063.1:0-2929 GCA_046704965.1 Binataceae bacterium (SeqCode) | reverse complement strand
GCAACCCGCGCAGTCGATACTCGAAGCCATCCTGATGAGTCTGGCGTCGTCGCTGGACGAGCTGAGAGACGTTGTTTCCTGTCTTCCGGCGGACTTCGAGCGATCCGCCGTTCTGAGCACGGCCTTGAAAACTATCGCCGCGCTGGCGCAGGAAATATGCGGCGAGTGCGTGCCGGGCGTCTACGCGGCTGCTCTGACCGTGTGGATGAATCGGGTTCAGGAACTGGCTCGCCAAATTTAATCCGGCACATGCCCCTGTCGGGCGCATCCGTTTCCGCAGGCCCATATCCTCGTGGCGACGGCTGCGTGCCGGAATCCGCGGCATTCAAAGCTTGCGTTCCGATCGAAACGGGCCGCTTTCACATGATCCGCGTTGCGTGCTTTACATGCTAAGTCAGTGGAAGACTCGGGGGTTGGGAAAAATCCAAAGATGAATGAAGGGGTAACGCTGTTCTCATGATTCCGAAGAGCCTTTTAATCGCCAATCGCGGTGAGATTGCCATCCGTATCACGCGTGCCGCGGCCGAACTGGGTATCCGAACCGTGGCGGTGTTTTCCGAAGACGACGCCCAGTCGCTGCATACGCGCAAGGCGGATGAAGCCCGCGCTCTGAAAGGCACGGGCGCGGCGGCCTATCTGGATATCGAGCAGATCGTGGCCGTGGCAAAAGAGGCGCGATGCGACGCGGTCCATCCGGGCTACGGATTTCTCAGCGAAAATGCCGCGTTCGCCAGGCGTTTGGCCGAAGCAGGTATCGTTTTCGTCGGACCGCGAGCGGAGTTGCTCGACCTTTTCGGCGACAAAGTGCAGGCGCGAGCGCTGGCGTGGCGATGCGGGCTGCCGGTATTGCCGGGTACGTCGGGCGCGACGAGTCTCGATGAAGCGCGAGACTTTCTGTCGTCGCTGGGTGGTCGCGGTTCGATGGTGATAAAGGCGGTCGCGGGAGGCGGCGGACGCGGGATGCGCGTGGTGCATAAGCCCGACGAAGTCGAGGAAGCTTATCGCCGATGCCAGTCCGAAGCGCGCGCGGCCTTTGGCAATCCCGACGTTTACGTCGAGCAACTGATGCCGCGGGCGCGCCATATCGAGGTCCAGATAATCGGCGACGGGTCAGGCGCCGTGAGCCATCTGTGGGAGCGCGAATGCACCATCCAGCGCCGCCATCAGAAGGTGGTCGAGTTTGCTCCGAGCCCGGGATTGCCCGCGGGACTGCGCGATCGCCTCACGGCGGCAGCCGTTCGGCTTGCAACGGAGGCGCGCTACGAAAATCTTGGCACGTTCGAGTTTCTGACTGAATCGCCCGCGCGCGACGAGGAAGCCGCCTTCGCATTCATCGAAGCCAACCCCAGGCTGCAGGTCGAGCATACGGTGACCGAAGAGGTAACCGGTATCGATCTCGTAAAGCTGCAGCTGGAACTTTCCGGCGGACGTTCGCTTGCGGAACTGGGTCTGGAGCAGGCGCGAATCCCGGAGCCTCGCGGATATGCGATTCAGGCGCGCATCAACATGGAGTCCATGGACGCGGCCGGCAACACCAAGCCGTCGGGCGGAACGCTCAAGGCTTTCGAGATGCCGTCGGGGCCCGGCATCAGGGTCGATTCATTCGCCTACGTTGGTTATTCGACCAACCCCAGGTTCGATTCCCTGCTTGCCAAGCTGATCGCGCATTCGCCGTCAGCCGACTTCTCCGACGTCGTGACACGAACCTATCGCGCTCTGTGCGAGTTCAAGATTGATGGCGTACGCACCAATATCGGATTCCTGCAGAGCCTTCTGCGCCATCCCGACTTCGGCGCCAACCGTCTGTACACGCGCTTCGTGGAAGACAACGTTGCCGAAATCATCGCCAATGAAGACTCGGGGCATCGGCATCTTTTCTTCGATACTCCAGCCGCGTCCACCGGCGCCAAAAAACCGCAACGCGCCGGCGCGGTCATTGATATGAACGATCCTCTCGCGGTGCTCGCTCACGGCAAGAGCGAAGCAGGCGCCACGGTGGCGAGCGCTGACACATCCGCGGACTTTGAAGCGAATCTGGCTTCCGACATCGAAGGGCCCGAGAACACTGTAGCCGTCAGGGCCCCGATGCAGGGCACGATCGTGTCGATCGACGCGCGCGAAGGGGAACTCGTGCGCAAGGGCCAGCAGGTCCTGATCATGGAAGCCATGAAGATGGAGCACGTCATCGAGGCGCAGGTCAGCGGCGTCGTGCGCCAACTGGCGGTCGCTCCGGGGGATGCGGTTTTCGAGGGCCATCCGCTCGCCTTTATCGAGGAAGCCGAGGTCGAGTCTGCGGAAAGCACTGAAACGCAGCAGGTCGATCTCGACCGAATCCGGCCCGACCTTGCGGAGGTGATTGAGCGGCATGAGGCGGGACTCGACCCGGCTCGGCCCGAGGCTGTCGCGCGCCGCCGCAAGACCCGTCAGCGCACCGCGCGCGAGAACGTCACCGACCTGTGCGACCCGGGCACCTTCGTCGAATTCGGGCCGATGGTTATCGCGGCGCAGCGCCGGCGTCGGACGCTCGAAGACCTGATCAAGAACACACCCGCCGACGGCATGATAGCCGGGGTCGGGACGGTCAACGGGCATCTGTTCACCGAGTCGCAGGCCCGATGCATCCTGATGTCCTACGACTACACGGTGCTTGCCGGAACGCAGGGCCAGCAGAACCATCGCAAGAAGGACAGGCTGTTCGAGCTTGCCGAGAAATGGCACCTGCCGGTCGTCTTCTTCACCGAGGGCGGCGGCGGACGGCCCGGCGACACGGACGGTATGGGCGTGGCCGGGCTGGACTGCATGGCGTTCAACTACTGGGGCAAGCTGAGCGGGCTCGTGCCGTTGGTCGGAATCAACTCCGGCCGATGCTTTGCCGGCAACGCCGCGCTTCTCGGATGCTGCGACGTGGTTATAGCCACGGCCAACTCGA
>JBJKQX010000062.1:0-7754 GCA_046704965.1 Binataceae bacterium (SeqCode) | reverse complement strand
AGCCGTCCAAGCTCGATCGCGATTGCGCGCAGGCGATCGCTCTCATGATGGCGGATGAATTCGACTCGGCGCACTCGCGTTGGTGAAGAGGCGAACGGCGCAACCGCCGCCAGCGTCGCAACCATGTCCGGCATCGCGTTCATCGCAACGTCCACGCCCGAAAGCCGTCCCGTGCCGGTCACGCTGACCCCCTGGCCCTGCTTCCATTCGACACGCGCGCCCATCTGTTCGAGAACCGTCGCAAATCCGACGTCGCCCTGCACGGACTCCCTGCCCAAACCGGGAATCGCGACCGTTCCGCCGCATAGCGCCGCCGCGGCCAGAAAATAGCTCGCGCTGGAGGCATCGGGCTCGACTCTGAAGCGGCGCGCCCGGTAACGTTGCCCGCCGGGAATCACGATGGTGTTTTGTGTCTGCCCGCTCGTGGCGCCCCACTCCTCCATCATTTTGAGGGTCATATCTATGTATGGACGGGCGGCGTCGCCTTTGACCGTGAGCCTTAGTCCGTCGGGCCAGAGCGCGGCAGGCATCAGCATTGCGGAGACGAACTGCGACGACGCACTTGCGTCGATCGAGACGGCGCCGCCACGAAAGTTTGGTCGGCCCGCTTCGACGATGACCGGTGGGCGTCGGTTGGCGCGTTCGCTGTAAACCGTGGCTCCCAGTTGCTGCAACGCGTCGAGCAGTGGCCCAATCGGTCGCTCGCGCATCCGTTGGTTCCCGTCGATTCGAAAGCGTCCCCTGCCCAGCGTCAGGAATGCCGCAAGAAACCGCATCGCGGTCCCGGCTCCACCGACATAGAGCTCGCCGCCGGTCGAGGGAATGCGTCCGAGACCGTCGAGGTGTACGGTCTTGTGCTCCTCGTCAACTTCGAGGCCAAAACCGAGGCGTCGCAGCCCGTCGATCATGTAGCGGGTGTCGTCGCTGAACAGCACGTTCTCAATCACCGAGCGCCCCTTGGCCATCGCGGCGAGCACCAACGCGCGGTTGGTGATGCTCTTGGAGCCGGGCACTTCGACGGTTGCGTTCAGCGGTCGCGAGAGAGGAGTTATTTCGATTTCATCCACGCGTTTGCGGCTCCGATCCGCTCGCGGGGATGCGCGGAAATGTCGCGTTAGCCGGAGATCGGTTGCGCGTCGTGTACGCAACCGAATCCCGTGCGCGTCGTCACGCCGGCAAGCGGAAAGCCTATTTGTCGAGATTATTCTGCGGCGGGCGGGTGCTCAACCGATCACACTCTCGACGCGGTCAACTTCGGCCGCGCGTCGTTCCGGGGGCGGACGATTCCGGCGAGCACCAAAACTCAGAACAGGTTACCGACGAAGCGCTCAAGCTCGATATTGAACTTGGTGATTACCTGGTCGGAGCCGCGGGTCAGTCCGAAGCCTGCGCCGAAACTGACCGCGATTCCGCCCGGCAGTCGGCTGTCGATGACCGGGAAGATGTAGTGCTGCTGCTCGTTCAGAGGATCGCTGTCGTCGATCAGGCCCGTGCCGCCATAAAACTCGACGCCGGGCGAGAAGATCGGCCACATCCGGTACGAAATCTTGTTTGCGTATCCGAACTCGAAGCCATGGTTGCGCCCGGGGCCGACCAGCGCCTTTTCGAACTTGGGATTGAGGATTAGCGAGAGACGGCCGAAATCTTTCTCGATTATGGGTCGCAGCTCCAGCTCAAGCTGCTCGTCATCGACCTCCGGCACCCGCCACCATTCAAGCTCGGCGTACCATCCGATGTCGATCGGCAACTCGCCCTGCTCGAACAGCCGGCCCCTGAGTCGATACTTGGAGCCGGCATATTCGAGCGAAGAGCCGTTGGGACGAATCAGATTCAGGTAGGCGGCACCTTCGATCCTGTCGGTCAATCCGTAGGTCAGTTCCAGCGACGTCCGAAACGCGTCGTCGCTCGGGAACGTTCCGGCCGACGTACCAGCTTCGCCCTGATGATGCCCTTTGGGCACGAAGCTGTTGAGCGATTCGAGTTCGAGGATGCCCGGCCCTTCGGTCTGATAGCCGTAGACCTCGAACTCGAACGGGTCGACCTGAGCGGCGGCTGGCCATGCCCTGAAACATAGGATTAGCAACGAGAGCAACAGAATTCTGAATTTCACGCAGGCGGTTTACCGCTGGGTTTGAACTGCGACCTGATATGCGCGAGGCCGGTATCAACCCAGTTAGCTATGAGTTTGCGATCTTTGGCGGTGAGACTGTCCTGGGGATGCACGGCGAGGAAATAGAACGGCGGCATATCGCCGGTTTCCACTTCGTGCTTTATCAGCTTGAGCTTGCAGGCAAGCGTCAGCGGATCCTTCTGGTAAAGGTTCCAAGTCGTGAAATTTACGTGCGACCGTGCCCCCGTCACGTCGCTATAAACCAGCCACGACGCGGGTGCCACCTGTGAAAACCACGGCCAGTTGTTCACGTTCGAATGGCAGTGGAAGCAGGAGTTCATCAGCACCTTCTTGACCGCGGGAGGAGCGTTGACTACTCCGGTCACCGGCGGGTTGGTGTGCTTGAAACGCACGAATTGCGCACCCACAAACAGGACTACCGCTATAAGGATGAGGGTTTTGATTCGCTTCATCCAATCATCTAATGCGCAATTATCGCTCCTTTGCCAGACTTGGGATGAAAATCGTCCACAAACGCATACGAACCGGGGTTGAGAGCGGGGATGTAGACCGTGACGGTTTGACCCGGCGCGACCACGCGTTCGCGATTAAGCTCGAAGCTCTCGAACTCGACCGTTGAGCGGCCAGCGTTTACGACCTTCAGATGGAATGCGCGCCCGGCGGTAACCGTCACCGACTCGGGCCTGATCCGCCCATTTTCGAAGGTGATCGTTGGCGTAACGTCGGCGGCGCGTACTCCGTATGGCGGAAGCATCAGGATCGAGGCTGCGACGACGGCGAAGAGCGGGATGATAGAAGCGTAGCGAAGTCTCATGGGCTTACGAACAGTCCTTTATGAAATTGAGAATGATTCTCAATACCGTTCAGGGCCTATTCTGTCAAGACGGCGATTCCTCCCGCTGCAGGAGAAGGTGAAAAACTTGGACGTGAGAAAGCCGCCCGGCTCTTACACGAGCGACGGGCGGCGTATGCGGATCAAATCAATTGGAATTGCGTGTGAAATCGAGCGAAGCAGCGCCGTCAGCCCTTTTGCGACGCTTCTGCCACCTTGGTCCGTGGGCTTATCGCGCGGTAACTCGGACGCTCGCGAAGCCGCGCCAGATAATCTCTGACGCGAGGAAAATCCTTCAGATCTGGCGCGTCGACCTCGAGCACCATCGCAACCGACATCATCGCCATATCCGCCAACGACAGCGCTCCGCACAGATAGCCGCCGTCGCTCGCCTTTGACAGCAATTTCTCGATATACGGCAGATCGCGTTTGCGAAGCCCGTCGCGTCCTTTTTCCATGCGCTCGTTGTCGCGCTTTTCGGGATCGCTCCAGTACGGCATCCAGATGAGTGGGAGGTTTCCGACCAGAATCGCCTCGTC
Source organism: Binataceae bacterium (SeqCode) (assembly GCA_046704965.1). Lineage (GTDB taxonomy): Bacteria > Desulfobacterota > Binatia > Binatales > Binataceae > DTIX01. The sequence continues at coordinate 4,252 of JBJKQX010000062.1, read as the reverse complement.
AATGAACTGCTCCGCCTCACGCACTTGTGCCCGCGCAAGCAGGTCCGCCGGCATCATGGATGGATTGGGATAACGCTCCTCGAGGTATTCGGCGATCACCGTCGAATCGAAAATCGTGACGCCGTCGTCATCGATATACGGCACCTTGGCAAGCGGATGCTTCGCGAGCATCTCGGGCGGTTTCTTCCACAGATTTCCGGGAGGAAGATTCTCGATCCGATAGGCGAGCCCCTTTTCCTCCAAAAGAACTTTTGTTTTCGACGCGTGGGTCGAGCGAAGCGTACCCCACGGATAGTCACGTTCGGTAGTGTAGAGCACTATCATCGCGATAACTCCCTGAGCATGTTTGATACTCTGAAAGCTTACCACCCCGGGGGTGCCGGCCGTCAAAGCCGCGCGATTTGTCTGAAGACCGACGGCGTTGCGGCCGTCTGTTATGCTTTAGCACGATGGCTCAGAGGCAAACCCTGAAACCCGGTCCCGGTCTCGACCGGCTGGTCGAGAGTCTGGAGAGGATCCTCGGTGAACGCCGGCTCGCAAAGCGTGCGCGCGCTCTGGCAAGGCAACACTCCGCCGACGAACAGCTGGCGCTCGCCTCTATGCTGAATCTGGCCGAGGAATCCGCACGCGACGCGGTGGAGATACTCGGGCGGGACAAGGAAGCGCGGGCGCTGTTTTCCTGCGTGGGCGCCTCGCAACTGGTCGCGACCGAACTCAGCGCAGTGGGCCCTGGATGGCGTCGGCTGTTCGAGGATTCACTGAACGAGACCGCCCAGTCGCTGATAGCCGAGATGCGATGCGACCTGTCGGGTGCGAGCGACCGCCAGGAGGCCGCGGACTCGCTTTCGGCATTCAAGCGCCGCATGTTCCTCAAACTGGCGATTGCGGATCTGGCCGGATCGTTTGATGTCGCCGACACGATGACCGTGATGTCGCGTCTGGCCGACGAATGCATACGCTGCGCCTTTGGCGCCGCAAAGCGCCTGCTGGGTGAAAACGGACACGATTTCAGCCGATTTTGCGTGCTCGCGATGGGCAAGCTGGGCGCGGATGAGCTGAACCTCAGCTCCGATATCGACCTAATTTATATTGTCGACGAACCGGTCTCTGGCGACGGCCATCTGATGGCATCCAGACTCGGTGAACTCCTTACCGAGCTGCTTTCATCGGGATGCTTTCGTATTGATATGCGGCTGCGGCCGGGCGGACGCAGCTCACCGCTGGTCGTCACACTCGAAGGCGCGCTCAGCTTTTATCAGAGCCTCGGTGAGACATGGGAGCGGGCTGCTCTTCTTCGGGCGAGGCCGGTTGCGGGTGCGGTCGACGTGGGTATGCGTTTTCTGGTCGAACTGGAGCCGTTCATCTTTCGACGCTACCTGGATTTCGACACCCTGCGGCAGTTGCGCGAAATGAAGCATCAGATTGAAGCGGAACTGCGCGCCCCCGACATGGTGCGTCGCAATATCAAGCTCGGCTACGGGGGAATTCGCGAACTCGAATTCATCGTTCAGGCTCTGACTCTCATATACGGCGGGCGTGACCGGCGAATCAGGGCCAGGAAGACGCTTGAAGCGCTCGACCGGCTTGCGATCAATGGCTATCTGCCGCCAAAGCGCGCCACCCGTCTGGCGGAGGCTTACCTATTTCTTCGAAACGTGGAGCATAAGCTTCAGGTCGTCGCCGGTCTTCAGACCCATACGCTTCCGGGCGACGCGGAGGGGATGCGGGCGCTTGCGGTACGGCTCGGGATGCCCCCAAGCGAGCGTGCGGCCACCCGGCTCGCGAAGGAACTGGAGCATCAGCGCCAATTCGTCGCGCAGCAGTTCCGCGAAACGCTTGCCGGTGGGGAAGAGCAACGCGAAACGGCAGTTTCGGAGGCCGCCCAAGCCGCGTGGGACGCGGCGCTGGAGCCCGAAGCAGCGGTCCCGGCGCTTGAATCACTCGGCTTCGCGGCCGCAACCGAGAGCGTGGCACATCTGGAGCTTCTTGCGCGCGGCCCCGCCTATACGCATCTGAGCCCGTATCGAAGCGAGCTGTTCACGCGTCTTGGGCCGCTGCTTCTTGATGAAATCAGCACGTTACCTGATCCCGACCTTGCGCTGAGAAATCTTGCCGCCTTCGTTTCCGCGGTGGGAGCGCGGACCTCGTTTGTAGCTCTTCTCGAACAGCATCCGTCGACCCGCCGGGTGCTGCTTCGGCTGTTCGCTTCGAGTGGCTACCTGTCGAGCCTGTTCATCCGCCATCCCGAGATGCTCGATACGCTGGTGCGGTCGGACCTGGCCAAACTAAAACGCGACACCGGGGCGCTTGGCGAGGAATTGTCCGGACTGCTCAGCGCGTCTCGCGACTTTGAAGGCCGTATCAACGCAATCCGCATCTTTCGTCATCAGGAATTCCTTCGCATCGCGATAGCCGACCTGGCAGGCGACCTGACTCATCACGAGGTCGAGCGCGAGTTAACCGCACTCGCGGAAACGGTGCTTGGATCTGCACTGGAAATAGCGCGCGCGGAGGTCGCGTCACGGTTTCAGATACCTGCCGACCTTGCCCTTTCGTGCATCGCGATGGGCCGGCTGGGCGCAGCCGAGATGACGTACAATTCCGACCTCGACCTTATTTTCGTTTACGAGGGAGGCGAACAGGCATCTCCGACCGGGCGTGAGATTGCGGCGCGCCTGGCGCAGAAGCTGATCGCCGTTTTGGAAACCCGCACCCGCGAGGGTTACACCTACAAGCTCGACTTGCGGCTTCGACCGTCGGGAAATCAGGGGCTGCTGGTTACCTCGCTCGAAGGCTTCCGCGAATACCATCGCGAAAGCTCGGCGGTGTGGGAGCGCCAGGCGTTGGTGCGCGCCCGAGTGGTTGCGGGTGACGCGCGTCTTGGCGAAAAAGTCGAGGCCGCGCGCCGCCAGTTCGTGTTCGGGCGCGGACTCAGGCCGGAAGAGATTGACGAAATACGCCGGATGCGCGAGCGGATGGAGCGCGAAATCGGCGTGGAAGACAACACCCGACTCAATCTCAAGCAGGGACCCGGCGGACTTGTCGACGTGGAGTTCATCGCGCAGATGATGGCGCTCGCGCACGGTTACGAATATCCGGAACTTCACAAGCGTTCGACTCTGGAACTGATCCGCGCCTTGCCCGCGCTGAAGCTCGTAAGCGACGCCGATGCGAGAAGTATTGAGGACGGTTACGAGTTTCTCTCACTTCTTGAGAATCGGCTCAGGATCGCAAGCGACCAGGCAGCCTCTGCTTTGCCAACCAACCCCGCGGCATTGACGCCGTTGGCACGGCGAATGGGTTACAAGGGCCGGGACGCGGCGGCGCGGCTTCTTCGAAACGTCGCGGTCCATCGCAAAGCTATCCGCGATGTTTTCGAGCGATGCTTCGACACCGAACGCTCGAGGCCGGCTTGAGACCCCGCCAGCCTTCGGCCGCCCGTGTCTATTCCAGCCCACGTCTATTCCAGATCGACCTTGAGCCCCGCCACGAAGTTGATCGGCGGCGCCGGAAAGCCGAACGTCTCCGAGTAATGGCGGTCGAACAGATTGTGGATGCGCACGAAGGCCTGTTCGTCCGCGACCATCCGCCACGGAATCCGGGCGTCGTACAGAGCCGTCGCGTTGAAGACATTGTAGGCGTCGTGACTCGTTATCGTTCCAACCGGGGTAATGTCGTCGCGTTCACCTACGAAAGAGTAAGCAAGGCTCAGCGTAAGCTTGTCCGAGGGACGAAACAGGCCGTTATGCATGTATTGAAGCAGACCGAAAGCGGCATACTTGGGAACCCGGACCGGTCGGATGTTGGGTGAGGGCGACGAATGCGTCTGATCGATATAGGTGAAATTCCCGCTCAGCTTAAGTCCATAAAAAGGTCCCACCGACGGAACCAGCTCAAGGCCCTGCACGTCCACGCGGCCCGCATTGCCCGCCGATGAGCCGTACGGATATGCGGCCGAAATCGGATGGGGGACGGTTACGATCAGGTCGTGCACGCGGCGTGCGAAATAGGTCGCGGTGAAAGAACCCCACTCACCGAAGTACTTGGTGATTCCTCCGTCGTACTCACTGGAAATCTCTGGAGTAAGGTTAGGGTTGCCGAATCCCGGATAATAAAGCTCGTCAAACGATGGCGCGCGGAAACCCTCCGCGTAACTCCCTCTGAGCGTTGCGCCGAAGCGTCGAAGCGGGATTGCCACCGACCAAGAGGGGCTTACCTCCTGGCCGAACTGGCTGTCGCCGTCGACCCGAAA
>JBJKQX010000061.1:0-8491 GCA_046704965.1 Binataceae bacterium (SeqCode) | reverse complement strand
AGCGTCTCGAGCATAAAAGTGGGATTCGACTGTCCGCCGGCGAATTGTCGCACGACGAGCGGGCCGCGGAAGCCCGGCATCCGCTCGCTTAGAAAACGCTCGAGGCTTGCCTCGTCGAAACGATGGTTTTCACGAACCGGTGTGAGGTCCTGTTCCATGGACATCCTTATAGAACTCCGAAGCTCATTCCCGCGGGGCCCTTCCCTATGGGTCAGTCGCTATTGGAATGCGCCGATCCTCGGATGCGTCCGGGCGTTGCCACGTATGGCGCGTCTGTCGTCTTGTCACTCCATGCTCTGCGCAAGGAGATCGAGCGCCGCGCCCGCAAAGGTGTACATATTGTCCAGTCGCTTGTCGCTTCCAGTTTGAAGAGTAATCGACCGTTCGGTCGGCCCGGCAACCGCGATACAACTATGTCCCGCCGCGTTTCCGTAGCGATTCCCGGCCGGCCCCGCCGCGCCGATCTCGGAAATGCTCCAAGTCGAGGCGAGACGTTCACGGATTGCGCGCGCCAGGATAAGAGCGCCCGCCTCGGTCAGTCCGTGCAGGCCCGCGAACGCTTCGTCCTTAAGGCCGAGCAATTCGCGTCGCGCCTTGAGTGTGTAAACGACGGTACCGCCAAGAAAGTAGGCCGATGCGCCCGCTACGCTAAGTAGCGCAGCCGCTATGAGTCCGCCGCTGGACGACTCCGCGATCGCGACAGACTCGCCGCGCTGTTTCAGGAGAGTTCCCACTTTTTCCGCACGTTGTAAGAGGTCCTGCATCGACTTTCCTTTCTCGGCCATAAGTTCAAATTTCCCCAAAACTCCCCCTTCAATGCCCCGGCTCGATTGCCGTGAGCCATCCGAATTTGCCACAGTTCAGTCGTTACGCGAAAGCGACCCGAAGCGGGCGTCAGGGCTCGCCGCAATTGTTTTGACGCGTTCGCATCACGCGACGTAGAGTCGCAAAAACCTGAAATCAGGGGACAATCATGGGAGCAGCAGAAAACAAACAACTTATTCAAAACATGTTCGCCGAGCTTTCCAAGGGAAACGGCGAAGCGTTTCTGGCCGCGATGGCCGACGACGTGGACTACAAGCTTGAGGGCACGACCAAGTTCTCCTCCACCTTCAAGGGCACGCAGGACGTGGTAAACCGGCTTCTGCAACCCCTGACCGCGGCGCTGGAAAGCGGAATCGCAGTGACACCCTACAATTTCATCGCCGAGGGTGACTTCGTCGTGATGCAGGCCAACGGCAAGGCGACGACCAAGACCGGGAAACCCTACAACAATTCCTACTGCCACGTTTTTCGTATCGTCAACGGCAAGATTCAACAGATAACTGAGTATCTGGATACTGAATTGGTAACTGAGGCGTTCGGCAAGTAAGAAGATTACCCCTGCCGAACCAGTAATTATCGTTCGATGTATGGCGGCAACCCTCCCGTCCGGGCATCCCTGTCGGGAGGGCGTCGCTGGAAGACGCGAGGCTTATACAGATGCCGAAGCTTTCCGACCGTGAAATAGAGGAATTCCTCGCCGAACGTGGACATCTCGCCCGTATCGCGACCGTGGGCGAAAATGGCGCTCCGAGCGTGGTACCGGTGTGGTTCATCTACGAGAAGGGCAAGGTCTTTATCACCCCCCGCAAGCATTCGCAGTTCCTGAAAAACATCCAGCGCGAACCTCGCGTGGCAATTACTATCGACGAAGACGCGGAAGGTTACCGCAAAGTGGTTTTCGAGGGAACCGCCGAAATAGTCTATCAGCCGGGAGAAGACCGCAAGTGGGACGACGTGTATCGGCGGATTGCATGCCGGTACATAGATGAGAACGCAGCCGATTACTATCTGAGCGAGACGCGAGACCAGCCTCGCGCCCTGATAGCCGTCGAGCGTGCCAAGGCGAAAGTCACGACCTGGCGTATGCCGCGCGAAGATGAGCCCTACGTCGGCATCTGGGCGCGCCGGTACTACGAGCCGGGATCGAAGATGGCTCAGGAAGGGACTGCGGACAAAGGCAAGTAGAACCCGCAGCCGAGTCTTTGCGCTTCGGCTCCAGACGAGGTCGGGACACCCCAACCCCCTATCGTAGCATCGAGGCCCGCCGTTCCAGCGGCCGCGTCGCTCTAGGCGACGCAGGATTCGACGGCGTGGCCGACTCCGCCTTTCGCGCCGGTGGTCACCTTAACGGGTGGCCGCCGGCGCTTCATTTTGTCTTTGCGGGATTAAAGTTGTTGAGCGAGGATGGGGGCGCGCGCGTTTGCGCCCAGCTTTGCAACGGAGGCAATCGTCATGGCGGACTACGGCAAGTACAAATGCATCAAGGTCGAGAAGGACAACAAACTTGCAACGGTGACGTTCAACCGTCCCGAAGCACTCAACGCGGTCAACGGAGACCTGCACGACGAGCTCGAGCATATCTGGATGGATCTCGCCAATGACGAGGAAATAAACGCGATCCTTCTGACCGGCGCAGGCAAGGCATTCTCGGCGGGCGGCGACGTGAAGGCGATGGCCTCGCGATGGGGCACCGAGGAAGGTAGAAAGTGGACGCTCACAATCGCGTCTGCCGGGCGCAGAATCATCCAGAACATGCTCGACGTGGAACAGCCGATAATCGCCGCGGTGAATGGCGACGCGATGGGGCTGGGCGCCAATATCGCCCTTCTGTCCGACGTTATCGTGGCGAACGAAAGCGCACGCGTCGCGGACACACACGTCAAGGTGGGTATCGTGGCGGGAGACAGCGGCGCCGTTATCTGGCCGCTTCTGGTCGGCCCCGCGCGCGCGAAGGAATATCTGATGCGGGGCACGTTCATCAACGGAGCGGACGCGGCGAAGATGGGGCTGGTCAATTATGCGGTGCCGGCTGACCAGGTCCTCCCCAAGGCGAAAGAAATCGCGCGCGAACTCGCGGACGGGCCGACATGGGCGATCCGATGGACGAAGCTTTCGGTGAACAAGTGGCTCAAGCAGCAGATCAACCTGATTCTCGACGCATCGATCGCGTATGAGATGGTGACCTTCTACACCGAGGACCATCGCGAAGCCGCGACTGCATTTGCCGAGAAACGCAAGCCGGTCTTCAAAGGCAAATAATCAATTGTCTTCTCCGCGTGACGCGGCCATACACCCCGCGTCACGCGTCTTCGAAAAAGAGTTCTCCGCCGGCACGGCACAGCATGTGCGAATGGGGTTTGGTTTTTCGCTTGGGCTAAATTTCTGTTTCCAAAGGCGACAGATCCTGAATCAGGTGGCTACAAAGGCTGCCGGTTATTGCGCGTAGCGGAGGTGTGAAATGGAATTCGCCGTTCCGGATGATCTCAAGATGATGGTCGATAGCGTGCGTCAGTTCAGAGAGAAGGAACTGATGCCTCTGGAGCGGGATTTTCTGCTGCGCGGCAAGCTGGACATCCAGACCCGCTTTGCGCTTGAACGCAAGGGTCGTGAGCAGGGTTTCTGGGCGCTCGAGGTGCCGACGGAGTACGGCGGACTCGATCTTGGGAACCTCGCGCTGTGCATGGTGGACGAGGAACTTTTCAAGCATCCCGCGATGTTCGAATTCGGCGGCAGCCCCGAACCCGCGCTCTATCTGTGTAACGATCGTCAGAAGGAAGACTTCTTCTTTCCGGTCATTCGCGGCGAAAAGCATAGTTGCTACGCGTTCACCGAGCCCGACGCGGGCTCGGATTTCGCGCGAATCCGCACCACGGCGGTAAGACACGGCGACCGTTGGGTTATCAACGGCACCAAGATTTTCATTTCGTACGTCGAGGGTGCAGATTTCGTAATCCTGTTCGCAACCACCGACCCGAAGGCGGGCGCACGCGGCGTGACCTGCTTCCTGGTGGACAAGGGAACTCCAGGTTTCAGCGTGGCCCGCGAGATTCCGACCATGGGCGACAACTGGGACCCGCACGAACTGCAGTTCACCGATTGCGAGGTTCCGGATTCCTGCCGTCTGGGCGAAGTCAACGGCGGTTTCACTATCGCGGACCATCAGCTAACCCATGGCCGACTCAAGATAGCGGCGTTCCAGCTGGGTATCGCGCAACGTTCGATCGACATTGCGCTTGAATGGGCGAAACAGCGGGTCACGTGGGGAAAACCGATCGCGACGCGCCAGGCTATTCAATGGATGCTGGCCGACTCGGAGGTCGAACTGGAAGCTGCCAGGCTGCTCGTGCATCGTGCGGCATGGATGGCCGACGCGAAGCATCGGATCCGCAACGAAGCCTTCATCGCAAAGCTCTACGCGACCGAGATGGCACAGCGCGTGACCGATCGTTGCATTCAGATTTTGGGCGGCATGGGCTACACGCGCGACCTGCCGCTCCAGAGTTTCTTCCGCCAGGTTCGAGTATGGCGTATCGGCCACGGCACCTCGGAAATTCATCGCTGGATGATCGCGCGCAATATGCTGGGTCTTTCGGGGCGCGAATAGGAGTTGACAATCGTGTCGCACGGCGATTCCAATTGCGCTCTGGTCAAACGGACACAGGAGACACAGGAGCTGAAATGAGCGTTTCCTTCCCCGCAGCCTACGAACAGGTAAAGGCACAGGTCGGCAAGGTCCGACGCGTATCGATCGGCACGATCGCCGAGCGCGATTTCCAGCGCTTTGCGGTCGCCGCCAGTGATACCAACCCACTCTTCTTCGACGAGGGCGCGGCGCGCGCAGCTGGTCTGCCCGGAGTGATCGCTCCGCCGCTCTACCTGAGCAGCGTACTTGGCTGGGAAGCCGGACCTCCGGGCGAGTCGCTGCGCCCTGACGGCACGCCGTCTGCGGACCCGATGACGCTTGCTATTGAGGGATTTAGAGTCATGGGCGGCGGGCAGGACCTCGAGTTCCATGCCCCGGTCACCGCCGGCTCCGAAGTCACGATGGAATTCAGCGTGACCGGAGTTGAACTGAAACAAGGCCGATCGGGGCAACTGCTCGTGGTCGGAATCGAGAAAAGATATCTCGGCGACGGCGATCAACTGCTGATTACGTGCCGCGAAAACTTCATCGCGCGATAACTCCGGGGAGACGGATGATGCCTACGCAATTGTTCTTCGAAGATGTTACTGCCGGCACGGAGGTCACCCCGCTTATCAAGCATCCCACGACGGTTGACCTGTTCCGATTCAGCGCGATGACCTGGAATTCGCATCGCATCCACTACGACAAGGATTACGCACAGTCCGAGAGTTACCCCGACGTTCTTGTTCAGTCGCATCTGCACGGATGCTATCTCGCGCAAGCGGTCATGGACTGGGCCGGACCGGGCGCACGGCTTCTTGCCTTTCGATGGCAAAACCGGGGAATCGCCGTGCCGGGCGACGTCCTGACGTGCAAGGGAGTGGTCGTAAAAGCGCAACTGCGCGACGGCTCGGGATGCGTCGATTGCGAACTCGAGGAACGCAACCAAAGGGACGAACTCTGCGCTCCCGCATGGGCTACGGTGCAACTGCCGCGACGCGGCAAGTAGCGATTTACGCGAAGGACACCGACGATGGGCTCCGAAGCTGACGAGGACCGACGCCTTATCGAGACTTTCGTTAGCCACCTTACGACGAAATACGATCGGCGCTATTGGGTCGAGTGCGCGTCACAGGGGAAGCCGGTCGACGAGCTCTGGCAGGAACTCGGCCGCGCCGGCTATCTGGGCGTCACGATACCGGAGGAATACGGCGGCAGCGGAGTCAGCATGCGCAGGCTCGCGACCCTGATGGAGGAGCTTGCGAACCACGGAGTTCCGTTGTTCTTCCTGGTCGTCAGCACAGCGATGGGCGCCATCCCGATCGCGAAGCACGGCACCGAGGAGCAGAAGCAGCGCTATCTGCCCGCGCTTGCCGACGGCAGCGAAAAGTTTTGCTTTGCGATCACTGAACCCGACGCGGGCAGCAACAGCTTCAGGATTCGCACTCTTGCTCGTCGCGACGGAGATTCCTACGTCCTGAGCGGTCAGAAGGTCTTCATTAGCGGAGTGGACCAGGCCGACCATATGATGGTCGTCGCACGGACCGTTGCGGCGGATAACGCCTCGGACAAACGCGAGGGAATGTCGTTGTTCATCCTTGACACCAAGGCGCCGGGAGTCAGCGCCCAGCGTATGGACACGCGAATCCTGATACCCGAGCATCAGTTCCAGGTCTTCTTCGACGACGTACGGATCCCGCGCACCGCTCTGGTCGGCGAAGAAGGCAGGGGATTGCACGCCATCTTCGACGCGCTCAACCCCGAACGTATCTCGGCTGCCGCCATGGGCGTCGGACTCGGCCGCTTCGCGCTTGCGAAGGCAGTCGAATACGCGCGCACACGCAAGGTCTTTAACGTCCCCATAGGAGCACATCAGGGACTGGCCCATCCGATGGCGATCGCGAAGACCGAGATCGAACTCGCGGCGCTGATGACGCATCGAGCGGCCGAAGTCTTCGACGCAGGTGGCGACGCCGGCGAGTATTCGAACATGGCGAAATACGCTGCGGGCGAAGCCGCAATCAAAACCGTCGATCTGGCGATCCAGGTGCACGGCGGAAGCGGCTTCATGGGCGAGACCGACGTGATAACCCTATGGCCGCTGGTACGCCTGATGAGGACGGCGCCCATCTCGCGCGAGATGATCCTCAACTATATCGGCGAGCACGTTCTCGGGCTGCCGCGCTCTTACTGAGGCTGCCCTGTCGCGGCGGGCGCGGAACGCAGAACCAGGTATCCGGCGATACCCGCCACCAGCGATGCGCCCAGGATTCCCACCTTGGCGCTGGCGACCATCGCTCCGCCGCCAAACGCAAGACCGGTAATGAACAGCGAAACGGTAAAGCCGATTCCGGCTAGAAGGCTGGTGCCGACAAGATGACGCCATGTCACGCCCTCGGGCAATCGTGACGCGCCGAGAAAAACCATCAGCGCGGTAAAGCCGGTCACGCCAAGGAATTTGCCTGCGACCAGCCCCGAAAACACGCCGATCGTGACAGGATTCGAGAACGCCGCCTCAAGATGCGCGGGAGATAGAACAACGCCGGCATTGGCGAGCGCAAAGAGCGGCAGAACCGCATAGCTGACCCACGGGCGGAAATAACGTTCGCGACGCTCCACGGGAGATTCGGTCTCGCAGGCAAGCTCCTCCAACTCGCCAAGAACGTCGGCGGCGGTGCCCTCGTCATTCGCGTCGACGGCCTCGCGCAGCCGAGTGAGCAACTTGTCGCTCGACTCGACGAAGGTCTTCTGATCGAACCATGGCTCGCTGGGCGTAAGAAGCCCGAGGACAACGCCCGCTATGGTCGCGTGAATGCCTGACTCAAGCACTGCTATCCAGAAGACCAGGCTCGGAACCGCGTAGGCCATCGGGCTCCTGACGCCGATCTCCTTCATGAATACCAGCACCACGAGCAGAGCCAGCGCGACCGAGAGCGCCGAGAAGGAAACCGCGCCGGTATAAAAGATCGCGATGACCAGGATGGCGCCGATATCGTCGGCCGTAGCGAGTGCGAGCAGAAAAGTACGCAGCCGCGACGGAATGCGATCCCCCAGCAGCGCCATCGTCCCAAGCGCGAAAGCGATGTCGGTTGCCATCGGAATGCCCCATCCGCGCGCGGCGATGCCGGACGGATTCCATGCGAGGTAAATGAACGCCGGCACTATCATTCCGCCCACGGCGGCGACCATCGGCAGTACAGCCTGACGCAGGTTTGACAGTTCGCCGTGCGTCAGCTCAGCTTTCATCTCCAGACCAACGACGAAGAAGAAAACCGCCATCAGGCCATCGTTGACCCAGCGATGCAGACTCTTGGAGAGTGAAAAGATTGCGACATCGAAGGCAAGCTTGTCGTGCCAGAGGTCGAAATAACTGGCGCTCCAGGACGAATTCGCCCACGCCAGCGCCACGATAGAGGCGCCCAGCAGGATGATGGCGCTCACGCTCTCGCTGTGGACGAAGCGCTCGATGGGCAGGAGTGCGCGCTTCACCAGCACCGAGCGACGAGCTCGAAGCTTGCGCGAACCGTGGCTTCGCGGAGGAATACGAATCACGCTCTTTGACCTCGCTCAAAGCAAGAGCCGGCGCCCGATTCTGCGCGGGACAGCGCAGACAAAAGTGCCACCGGTAATGTTCCTATGCCGCAATGCGATGCTAGTCGGCGCTAATCAACATAGATAGCTCATACAAACCCGCAAAGACCGACTCCGGGCGTCTCTTGTGCGGAACGAAAACAGGGAAAAAGAAAAGGCGCCGGGAAATTTTCATTCCCGACGCCTTTCGGCTTTCGTATCTGACGGAGGCGGGACTTTAGCCGACGTTGCTGCCCACGACCGAGACGAAACTGACGCATCGTCCGGGCGCGCCGCCCAGGTTATGGGTAAGTCCCACTTTCGGGTCATTGATCTGGCGCGGACCGGCTTCGCCGCGAAGCTGCAGCCACATCTCGTACATCATCCGAAGACCCGAGGCGCCGATCGGATGCCCGAACGACTTGAGCCCGCCGTCCGGGTTGACCGGAAGCTTGCCGTCGAGCTGGAAGA
>JBJKQX010000060.1:0-4254 GCA_046704965.1 Binataceae bacterium (SeqCode) | reverse complement strand
GGGAGTCCCCAATGCCCGCCGGTACGCAGTGCCGCCCGTTTTGGCGCAGGCAGCGATCCAGCTGGAGGGAGGAGCAACCAGCTGGCGGTTGCGGACGATATCCGCGGTAACCATAGCTTCAGACGTCGCCCATTTACGAATTATTCATAACCGGTCCGAAAAAATTGGGTTGCCAATTCTTGTGTTCCGCTATTGCTTTGGCGACAAGGCGTCCCCCTCGACATGGTCCACCCGTGGACGGCGGCAGAGCGACGGCGTTCACGCAAAAACAGACCCGAACGCAACCTGCAACCCGGCCTGGATTGGCGTGTCTGGTTTGATGACTGAGGCGGCGCTGCGATAGCGTCAACCGTCACCTTGCCGACGCTCTGCAAAGGCCGGCGCAAGCGAATCAGGGAGGGCAGGATGGAATATCGAAGACTTGGGATGAGCGGTCTCAAGGTGTCGGAGCTATGCCTCGGATGCATGACGTTCGGCCGCGAGACAAGCGAACGGGAATCACGCCGAATAACCGACCGCTTTGTCGAAGTCGGCGGCAACTTTCTCGACACCGCAAACGTGTACGCGTCCGGCGCTTCGGAGGAAATTCTCGGCCGCATCCTACGCGGTCGTCGCCAGTCTCTCATTCTTGCGACCAAGGTTCGCTTCAATTCCAACATTTTTGCCGGCAAGCCGGTAGGCCCGAACGAATGGGGCCTTTCACGCGGGCATATCATGGCGGAGGTTGAACGGAGCCTGCGCCGTCTTCAGACCGACTACATCGATCTCTACCAGGTTCATGCGTGGGATTTTGAAACCCCGATCGACGAGACGATGCGCGCGCTCGAGGACCTCGTGCGTCAGGGCAAGGTCCGTTATCTGGGCGCGTCCAATTTCACCGCGTGGCAGATGATGAAGAGCCTGTGGACCAGCGACAAGCTCGGACTTTCACGCTTCGATTCGCTCCAACCGCAATACAGCCTGATATGCCGCGATATCGAGCGCGAAATATTGCCGATGTGCCGGTCCGAAGGTGTCGGCGTGATTCCGTGGAGCCCGCTCGGCGGCGGATTCCTGACCGGAAAGTATCGCTCGGGCATCAAACCGCCGGAGCAGGCTCGCCTCAGTCAGACGGACATGTGGAATCGGCTGAGCAACGAGCGCAATTACGCGACGCTGGAGGCGGTCGAGCGGGTTGCGCAAAAGCGCGGATGCCCCATCGCGCGGATCGCACTGGCATGGGTCGATCAGCAGCCGGGGATAAGCTCGGTCATCTATGGCGCGCGGACGGTCGAGCAGAACGACGAGAATCTGGCCGTGCTTGGGCTGACGCTCGACGGCGAGGAACTGGCCGAGTTGAACAAGGCGAGCGAACTGCCTATCGCGAGCGAGTACCCGTTTGTGATGCAGGCGCGGCTTCCCGGCCCGCGTCCATAGGATGCGAACGGGCAGACGCGGCGCTAGAGCGTTCGCTTGAACGAGATGCTTGCCAGCACCAGCATCACGACCGTGAACACGGCGAGAAAGGCGATGTCGGCCTGCACGGCGGCGAAGTCGGCTCCTTTGAACAGGACGGACTTGAGCGCGCTTACCGCGTGAGTCTCGGGATTCCACTGGGCGAAATTCCTGAGCCATGACGGAAAGCTGTCGACCGGATAAATCGCCCCGCTCGGAAAAAACAGGATCACGTTGAGGAACCCGGCGAAGGTTCCGACCAGCCGCGGATGGCTCGCGCGACCGAGGATGGCAAACGTCATGGCCAGGATGCCGGTCGCGCCCAGCACGATTATCGCGACCAGCATCGCGAGCGCCGAAACCCCGCCTTCGATGGTCCCTCCCGTTATTACCAGCCCGCAGAAGAGCACTATCACGGCCGCCACGGTGGTTATCGTGACTCCGCTACCGAGCAGTCCGCCCGCAATCTCCCATCGCGAAAGCGGCGTGACCAGGTAACCCTCGGTAACGCCCATGAACTTGTCCATCACCCAGTTGAATACGCCCGCCATCAGCGAACCCATGAACAGCGACATCACGATGACGCCGGGGATAAGCGATCGGTCGTAGTCAACCGTGGCAAACAGGTTGCTCGGTCTCAGGACTATCTTGTCCAGCCTGGGCGCACGAGCAGTGACGAACTGTCTCCGAAGCGTCCCGGACGCCTCCTGAAGCACGCCCTCAAGCGTGTTCGCGCTGATCTGGTCGACGTTGTCGGTGAAAAGTCCCATCTCGGCGAGCCGGCCCTGCGCGATCCTCTTGCTGAAGTTGGGCGGAATGATGAGAGCGGCCTTGTAGCGCCCGTTGCGCACGTCGTTGACCGCCAGGCCCGGGTTGTTCATGTAGGTGACGCGTATCGTCTTGGGACCGGCCTGAAGCGCCTGCAGGCGCTCCATAATCCGGGTCGCGTAGATCCCGTTGTACTGGTTGACGACTACCAGGGGCAAATTTCTGAGCGTGCCCTGGAACGAGTTGCCGATTATGATCAGATAGACCACCGGCATCAGGACGGTCGAGAGCAGAGTCAGCGGATTGCGCATCAGCTTGAGCAGGTCGCGCCGCATTATTGCCCATAGCTTCATCGATGCTTTTCCCTGCGCGGCTATCGCTGCTGCGGCATCCCCGCGCCCACCAGGAAACTGACCTTGCGCGCCGGCTCTTCGCGCAGCGAGCGTCCGGTGAACTCGATAAATACGTCCTCGAGCGAGACGCGCTGCAGATTGATCGAACTCACGCTGCCATGAATCGCCTCGATTTCGCCGATGATGTGCGGGATCATATGGGCGCCGTCGTCGGCCCTGACCGTCAGCGCGCCGTTCACACCCTCGCGCTTCACGTCAATGACGCCGGCCATCGAGCCAAGCATCGTCACGATACGGTCCACGTCGCCCGCGACTTCCAGCTCGATCCGATCGGAGCCCTTGACCAGCGACTTCAGCTCCATCGGTGTCCCGAGAGCGATTATCTTGCCACGGTCCACGATTGCGATCCGGTCGCAAAGCCTCTCGGCTTCATCCATGTAGTGAGTGGTGAGCGAGATCGTCAGTTCGCTCTCTCTTCTGAGTTGCCCGAGAAGATCCCATACGGCGTGACGGCTCTGAGGGTCTAGCCCTATTGTCGGCTCGTCGAGGAAAAGCACCTCGGGCGAGTGAATCAGCCCGCGCGCTATCTCCAGACGCCGCCGCTTCCCGCCCGAGTAGGTCGCGACCAGGTCGCCCGCCCTCTCCGTCAGACCGACCAGCCTGAGTAGTCTGTGCGCGCGCTCATGGCGTTCGCGCCGTGGTATTCCGTAGAACTCGCCGTAGATGTCGACGTTTTCCCACCCGGTCAGATCGAGGTCCGAGGTCATTGCTTGCGGAATAACCCCGATCAGGTGGCGCACACGCTTGGGATGGCGTGCCACGTCGTGGCCTGCAACGAACGCCTCGCCGGTGCTAATCGGCAGCAGCGTCGTGAGCATCCGCACCAGCGTGGTCTTGCCGGCTCCGTTGGGGCCGAGCAGGCCGAAAACCTCGCCCCGGCGTACTTCGAGATTCACGCCGTCGACGGCAGTGAAGTCACCGAACCGCTTGGTAAGGTTGCTCGTTACTATCGCTGCTGAGCCTGGTCCTGCCATGTCCTCGCTCGAACGATACCTCCGCCGTCATCCCCGGCTTGAAGGCACGGGTGTCCTGAAGCACGCGCACCTTAACGTAAAAGGTCCTTATATCCTGCCGACCCCGGCGCACATCGGTCTCGGTCGCGAACTGACCCTCCGGACCGATCGCCATAACCCGCCCCGTGGTCGTGATCCGCGGTTTGGTGATCAGGCTGACCTCGGCCGGCTTGCCCAGATAAATCGAGCCCAGGTTGGTTTCCTGCACGTCGACCCGCGCCCAGATGGTCGACAAATCGTCCACCGTCAGGATCGGCGTTCCCGGAGTTACCCATTCGCCGATTTCAAGCGCCTTGCTCACCACCACGCCGCTTATCGGCGAACGGATTGACGTGGCTCTCAGTCTGTCGCGGTAGTAAGCGACGTTGGCCTTCGCGCTGGCGACCGAAGCGCGCGCGAGTTCGTATGCGGTTACGGCGTCGTCGCGAGCCTTGGTCGAAATAACCTTGTGCGCGTAAAGCTTGAGATTCCGCTCCATCGTGCGATGGGCGTCGGCAAGGTCGGCATTCGCTTTCATCAGTTCGGCCTGCGCGCCTGCTCCAACTGATTCCTAATGTCCACGTCGTCGATCCGGCACACGATCTGCCCGCGCCGGACGTGATCGCCCTCGACCAGCTCCAGCGACA
>JBJKQX010000059.1:0-17234 GCA_046704965.1 Binataceae bacterium (SeqCode) | reverse complement strand
TCATCACCCAGCAGGCGATCCGGCGCGGAAGCTTTGACAGCATCGCCCAACTGGAACGGGCAATTACTCGGTTCCTGGAAAACTGGAACCAAAACGCGCAGCCCTTCACCTGGACCAAGAGCGCGCGAGAGATCAGACGCAGCATCCAAAACGCTAAACTTATTTCCGAAACGTGACACTAGGACGATCGGAAGTAGAGATTTGGGCCCGATGCGATCGGTTAAGGCCGGTATGACCGGCTGTTGTGAGTATCAAGTAGCTCAAGAGAGAAGCTCTAGCAAAACGCTTGATCCGTCTGTCGGTGGCGCCTGATCGATAAACAGCTTTTCGGCCCCGCCCTTCATATCTGATGAGGGCGGGCCGGAAAGCTGTCCTGGTTCCGGATCCGAAGCTGGAGCGCGCTGCACCGCGCCGGCCGCCGCTTGGTCCGGCGGCCCAGCGGTGCGCGCGAGGGCTGAGCTCCGCCAGTGCTGAGCGAACTGCCGCGGAGCATAGTCGCCCAGCGCGCTGTGCGGCCGTATCTGGTTGTAATCCTCCCGCCACAGCTCGAGCTTCTCGCGCGCGTCGGCCAAGGTGAAGAACACGTGCACGTTAAGACACTCATCGCGCAGCCTTCCGTTGAACGATTCGATATAGCCGTTCTCGACCGGTCGGCCAGGACGGATGAAGTCGAGCTGCACGCGGTATTGATACGCCCACGCGTCCATCGCCTTGCTCGCGAACTCAGTGCCGTTATCCACCGTGATCGACTCCGGGGCTTCGCGTTCGGCGATCACCTGGGACAGCGCCAACGCCACCTTTTGCCCGGTGAGCGAACCGTCGGCCAGGAGCAGCAGACATTCACGGGTGAACTGGTCGACCACCGTCAGTACCCGGAACCAGCGCCCGTCGTACCGCCGCTCGCTGACGAAGTCCATCGCCCAACGCTGATTGGGTCGTGTGGCCCTTGGCAGCGGCGTGCGCTGCCGCCGCGCGATCTTGTGCCGCACTTTGGTGCGCACTGTCAGTCCGTCCTCCCGGTACAAGCGATAGATTCGTTTGGCGTTCACCGCCCAGCCTTCTCGTCTCAGCATCACCGTCAGCCTTCGATATCCGAATCGTACCCTGCTCGCCGCCAGTTCCCGCAGCCGCATCCTGAGTGCGGTCTGCGGATCCCGCCGGCATCGATAACGCAGCGTTGCCAGTTGGATCGGCAACAGCCTCGCCACCCTGCGCTCGCTCACCTCGAAGGCGGCTTGCGCCCAGCGCCCCAACTCGCGCCGATGGCCAGGCTTTACAGCTTTTTTCGTACGATCTCCTGCAGCATGTGCCGATCCAGCGAGAGGTCCGCCACCAGCCGTTTGAGCTTGGCGTTCTCCTCGCGCAGTTGCCGCAGCTCACGCAACTCGCTCAGACCGAGACCCGCGTACCGCTTCTTCCAGATGTAGTAGGTAGCTTCGCTGATCCCGTGCTCGCGGCAGATCTCGCCCACCTTCGTCCCGCTCTCAGCTTGCCGCAATGCCCGCAGTATCTGCTCTCCCGTGTGACCCCGCCTCGCCATCCGCGTCGTCCTCCTTGCCCAGAGGACCACACCGAACCGCCCCCTCTCAACTTATCGCTGTCGTAGTTTTCCGGCTTTGGGGTCATGGCTACCCAGAGGTCCCCTGATTTGGTGAACTGAAGTGCCGAAGGATTGTTAAAGGATGACGAGCTGATGGTGATGTTGGGCGTCGGACTTCCGCTCGCGGTGAGCTGGCTTGGGGTGAACTCCACGATTTCGGCAAGGCTCCAATAGGCCACCCAGAGATTGCCCGACTCGTCGAATAGTAGGCCGGAAGGACCGGAGCCTGATTCGGAAATCACCACGTTGGCTGCGGGTGCTGGAGTGGTCTTGAGATTCTTTAGCTGACTCGCCGTGTATTCGGCTATGGTGTTGTCATTGTAATTGCTCACCCACAGGTTACCCTTCTTGTCGAACGCGGTATCCCACGGTTCGTTCAGGCCCGCGCCCGAGTTCGTAAGGTCGGCGGTGGGCGTCGCGCTGGTCTTCAAGGTCGATCCCGTGAACTCGGTGATCGTATTGCCACCGTAGTTGGGCAGCCACAACCCCTGCGCCTTGGAGCTGGAGCCACATCCTCCACTGCTACCGCATCCCGCAGCCACCGCAACCAGCAATGTCCTCCACGCAGCCGGGCCAGTTTTCTGACGTACCCTGCCGCACCACGACCCTGCTTTCACTGATGGATGGGTCGAAACATTGGACCAAAGTCCAACTTACCCAAGAGCAACCGCTGTGACTGTAATCAGGGTTGCGCCTGCACGAACGTCTGTGCGGCGCGACTGATTTCGGCACGCCTCGAATTTGGCGATGCCGTGGTTGCGTAAGGCGAAAGACGGATTATTCGGCCCTCCAACTGTGGAGGGGTTCTCATCACCGACTCGCGATGCAACCCGCGAAAACCGTCTTCGGAGCCGGCGGATTTCAACGATGTAAACGTCTCCAGCGACTCGACGCGCGAATGAAGTGAGGAACATTGGCGTGAAGTTCGAAGGCAAGCGAAATGGTCACTCGCGCTTCATCCTTCCAACTGGAGCAATCGCCATCGCGCTCATGGTGTTTGCGATCGTTGCCTCTTCGGGTGTGGTTCACGCCGCAGCCGAACGCGGTGTCTCAGTTGACCACGGGCTGTTCGAGCGTTCACCGCTTAGGTTCTCCTGGGAGACGCTGCACCACGTCGAACGTCGGATGGATCGCGCTCCGGAGTTCATCGCCGATCTTCCGCAACTCGCGAAGCGGCAGTTTCTTCTGCTGGGCCCTGCAAGCGCCGCGATGCGCCTGCTGCTGGTGGTCATGTTCCTGTTGGCGTTGTGGGCCCGCGGACGTATCTCGCTAGGCATCGAGCAGAGACTCACTCCGGTTGGCGCGGGGCTTTCAGGGAGCGGAGCGCTAATTGTCTCCAGCGCTGCCGGGGTCCTCGCCGCGGTAGCTCTGCCGCTGTCATTATGGGTGCTCTACCTGTTCGTGGCCGCGCTCACCTACTTCTACAATCCCGCGTTCGTCGTGTTCGGTATGCTGCTGTTCGCGTGGACCGAGTATGAAGCCGTCACCTCGGTGGCGCGCGAGCTGTTTTTGCGGCCCCTGCTGGATATTCCCCCTGAACATCGCCGCTACCTGTATCGCATTGTGCTGCTGCTCGCCGTGTACGGCATCTTCCTCAACGTGCTTCTGGACTCGGCTGGCAGGTTAGGCGCCTTACCGGACGCCGTTGCGTTTTGTCGATGGATTTTCGAATTCTCGCTGATCGCCCTGCTGGCCGTGGCGTTCCTGCGCCGCCGCGCGATCCTGGCGATATTTCCCAATTTGCCCAACCGCATTTACAGGGGTTTCGTGCGCGGTCTGGACCGGGGATATCCGCTGATCTTCGCCCTGACTTTGATTACGGCGCTGTTGCAATGGGCTGGATACCACCGGCTCGCGCGTTTCGTGTGGATCCGCACATGGGCCGTCGCCGGCCTCTTCGTCGGTGCAGTTCTTCTGCATCAGGTGCTTCGCTCCGTGTTGCATCGCGCAATCGTCGGCGACAGCGGCGGCTCCGAGGAAGCACGGATCTTCTACGCCTCAGCTCGTCGCCTGCTCGACTACGCCGGCTCGCTAATAGTTCTCCTGCTGGCATTTAACCTGACGGGATTGCGTGCGCCACTAACCCGAACCCTGAGCGTCCAGCTCGCGACTTTGGGCGGACAGCCACTCACCCCGCTGGTTCTTATCGAGGCTGCGATCATCGTCGCCGGCTTCATTCTCTTCGCCCAGTTGGTGCGCGATTACCTCGGCTACCAGGTTTATCCAGCGATGAACGTCGATCCGGGAGTGGCGCATGCGATTGACACTTTCCTCGTCTATGCACTCGCCACGGTTGGCGGACTCGCCGCGCTCGAGGCGGTAGGTCTTGGCCTCAGCACGCTGATGCTCTTTGCCGGTGCGTTCGGCATCGGGCTCGGCTTCGGTCTTCAATCCCTGGCCAACAACCTCGCCAGCGGAATGACCCTCATCTTCACGCGCTCGTTGCGGCGGGGCGATTTCGTCACCGTGGGCGATACGATTGGCCTGATCGAGGACGTCGGCATCCGCGCCACGCGGATGAAAACGCGCGACGATCTCGAGTACCTGATTCCCAATGCCGACTTCGTCAGCGGGAAGATCATCAACTGGACGCGCTCCAATCCTCATGCGCGCCTGCATGTTCCTCTTGGCGTCTCCTACGGCGCCGATCCGATGCTCGTCAAACAGATTCTTGAGCAGGTCGCCTCACGTATCTCCACGGTCGAAAAATCCCCCGCGCCCGAGGTATGGTTCGTCGGCTTTGGCGACAGCAGCCTGAACTTCGAATTGCTGGTCTGGATGAATATACGAATGTACGCGCGCAAAAAGGTTGCGAGTGATCTTTACTTTGCGGTCTTCGAAGCGTTCAAGGAAGCCGGAATCGAAATTCCGTTCCCGCAGCGTGACCTGCACATTCGTTCCGCCCAGCCGCTCGAAGCGCTTGCGAATCGTAAGAACGGCTCACCTTAGTCCTTGGCCCTCCAGAATCCGACCAATCTCGATAATGCGGAACTATTGGCCGAAGTAGATGCTGCAAGAGGCCGCTACGAAGCTCGCCGCTTTTCACGACAGCGAAGGCGGATCAACGAAAGGGGTAAGTTCGGGGGAAGTCACGCCCCAATCCGCGCTCGCTAATCCCTCCTCACTTTAAAAGCCCGCTATTTTCCTATATTTTTTTCGACACGCGAGAGTGGCGGAACGGCAGACGCGCCGGACTTAGGATCCGGTGGGGTAACCCGTGAGGGTTCAAGTCCCTCCTCTCGCACCACCATTTTCCCCAGTAAAATCAAGCATTTACAGCGCATGGGCGATTTCGGCTTGCGTCGTCCCGAACGGCCGTCTAGAAAATTTCCCCATAGTTTCCCCGTCCGATCCACCGATTTCCCCTTCTGCATTTTTCTCGGGCGGCAAACTTTGAGAGCGACACCCGCATGTCAACTGTTTTTCAGCTTCCCGATGGTCGATGGCGCGCCAGGGTCAAGTACCGCACCAGACAGATCAGCGCGACGTTCATGCGCGCGAAGAACGCGCGCGAGTGGGCCGACAAGACCTACGACGCTCTGAAGATGGGGCGCGACCCCCGGGCCGAGGCCGCCGTCGCGAAGGCCTCAAAGTTTCTGCTATGGGACGCGCTTGAGAAATACCGGCCGGTGATTGAAGCTCGGAAGCAACGCGGCGGCAATCGCGAAATCCATATCGTGAACACGCTTCAGAGGCACCCACTCGCGCAGAAGCCGTTCCCGACGATAACCAAACAGGATGTCCTCAGCCTGCTGGAGGAATTCAGGACTCAAGGCCCTCCACCGCCACCACCAAAGCTTCGCGCCAACGGCAAGCCCGGCAAACAGCGCAAGCGTCGGGCATGTTCTCCGCAGCGACTCCACCATTACCGTGCCCTCCTAAGGCGCCTATATAATGTTGCCAGGGAGCGCTGGCCGGGTCACGAAGCACTCGTCAATCCGGCCGCCGACATCGGTACCGACATATGCCCGCCGAGCAACGAGCGCGATCGCCGGCTTCAGCCAGGCGAGGAGAAGCGCATAATCGCCGAGCTGCCCACGCGGATCAGGATTATGTTTCTGCTGTCGATCGAGACCACGCTCAGGCAGGGAAACATGGTCGACCTCACGTGGGACCAGGTCGATCTTGATGCCCGCGAGATTATGATTCCCAGGCCACTTACCAAGAACAAAAAACCGCTTCGCGTCCCGATCACCAAACGGGCGCTCGCCCTATTCCAGTCGATCCGCCCGCGCACGGTTAAACGCAACCAGCGGGTGTTTCCCGGGATCAACCGCTTCGAGGTGCACGACGCTTTCGATGCCGCTCGCCGCCGGGCCGGTGTTTCAGATCTTCGTTGGCATGATGCCACGCGTGCCGAAGGTATCACCCGCTTGCTCGAAGATGGACTTAACATTCCCGAGGTCTCGCAATTCAGTGGTCATAGTGACTGGGGACAACTCAAGCGATACGCCCGCATGACCACAAAAAACACGATCGAGAAGCTTGACCGCCTTCAGGCTGCGCGTACCTCTGCTGAAACCGAGGACGATACCCCGGACCTGAGCCTAGAGAAGACCAGCGACGAGTGAACCTTCATGATCCGGGCGGTTCAGTTGCTCTTCGTCCGGATTGGCATCGGCGGACGACGCAGCCCCCACCTCCACCGGCCGGTAAATCCCGCGCCTGGTCTCGACCATGAAGTCCATCCGTGAACGCCCGGGAAAGGCATCGTCGAGGCGAAGGTCCCTAAACCTGAGTCTGGCCTTAACCAGGGTTCCGTCGCCGTAGTCCAGGGAGACGTCGGTTACTTCGGGTGGGATTCTGTCTAACGCCAGGTAGAATGCCGCCTCCCGGACCCGTCCTCAGTCTTCCGCCAAAAACCCGATACGGCGCGGCTTCCTTCCCTTCCCCGTAATGTCAATGTGTTCCGGCAGAATCACGAGATCCCCCTGGTAGTCCGTCGGATATTCCAACGAGCAACTGCCCGCCGCGTCAGTGAGTACGGCACGCAGGTCGCGTGGAGAAATCGTGCAAAGCTTCGCGACGGCCTCGGACTGTATCTCCAGGGAGAACCGAGCGCCCCAGCCTTCCTCGCTGAGGAGATCGTGCCAAACGGAAGCCACGATTGCTGCCATCTGGTCGGGACGTGGAGGATTCACCGAAACAGTTCGGAACCGCGACACGATAGGCTCGGGTACTACGTTCAAGTCAATGGCAGTGGCGATCCAGCAAATGTGTGAGGAGTCCAGGGCGACCTCAGTGAACTCGTCCTGAAACGCTGCCGCGGTCCGCCGCTCAAGCAGTCCGTACAAGGGACCGTACGGATCATACATTCCAGTGGTACTTGCACCGCCGTGAACCTTATCGATTTCGTCGAGCAGCACCAGTACGTTCGCCCACCTGCAGTCACGCAACAGCTCGAAAATCCGCCCCGGCTTTCCGGTTGACCACCGCGAGTCAGAGCCCGACAGAATGAAACTCGCGCTCATGGTGTTAAGCGCAATCACGATGAAGTCGAGCCCGAGCGCCTTAGCCAGCTCGAGCACAAACCTCGTCTTGCCCACACCCGCAGGGCCTACCATCAGCAACGGTGGAAAGCGCACAACCCTGTACGATCCACGGCCCGCGAGGCTTATCTGTCTAAGAAAATATGAAACGACGTGATCGAGATTGGGGAAGCGCCTGCCCAGCCGCGCGATCCTCTCCAACGCATCCTCCGGAACCTGGCAAAGCCGGCGCTCATTGCCGGACTCGCGTAAAGCCCGCAAAGCCGTGAGCGTATGCGCGCGCGGGTCCTCTTCCGACCTCTTGATCTGCGCTTCCAACGCTTCAGTCTCGTAAATCGACGCCTTAGGCTCCGGTATAATCTCCTCAGCTGGCTTTTCTTCCCGTGCCGCCGCGCGGGAGGTCTCAGCCTCCGGGCCGTCCTCGTCTTCGGTGGGCTCGTCCTCAAGGCGCACAAACGCGTCGATTCCCGCTGTCGCGTAAAATTGTTTTGCGACGTCCGACGCCCCCAACACCCGGGTCACTTCCTTCACGTCGTCACAAAGGTCAGCCTCCCTGCGCACGCGTCGGAGGTCCGAGTCATTCACCTTAAGGCAGACAAACTGTTCCGAACGCGTCACATAGAGCGCCAGGTAGTTCCATACGTCCCTTACGGCAAGTGGGTTAAGCCCCTCCACCGAGCCAGGCCACCGCACCTCGGCAACCAGTGAACCCTCGAAGATGTAGTCCGCCCACCCGGAGCGGCGAACGATCACCTCCTTGAAACCGCGGTTTTGCGCCGCAACAACCTGTTGCCTAAAAGTCCTCTTCGATTGCGACACGACACACGTCTCCAACCTCGGAAGGTACCCACCGGGCGTTCCCGCGACCTATTCGATCGCCGAGGCCATTTGGCGAGATCATCGGCGCGCCCGCTTTCGACTACCTCACGGCTTCGCAATATACGCAGAGACTAATCACAGTCAATACCCGTCCAGCGTCACACTGTATATAACTTAACCACCCCACTACTTATGCACTAAGTTCTGTCTTGTCCGTCTTCAGTTCTGTATTTGTCGTTCGACCTGTCAATTTCCGGCAATTCCGTGTTTTCTATAACTGAATATCCAACCCGATACGCATACACGAAGATCATTACATTCGGGCCTTGCACCGAACTGTACTTGGTGCATTATACTTGTCCAGTGATCGCGCGATTCGCGTGCACCTATTCAGAGGCCAATCGAGGACCCACTGATCATGATGCCCTTGCCCCCAAAGCTTCAGCCCGTCGCCAGGGAAATCGAAACCGCCGCTGCTGCTGCACAGCAGGTTGTCCCTGTCGAACTGATGGCCGTCGTGGTTTACGGGTCGTGGGCGCGCGGTGAGGGGCGTCCCGATTCTGATGTCGACGTCGCGGCGGTGTGTGCCTGCGAAGTGACATCCGCACTTCAGAGGCTGCTTACCGACCGGATCTGGAGACAGCTTCCATCTGACGCAAAGGACACTTTCGTGAATGCCGTGAACCTGCAGGATTTCGAGCAGGAGACGGCTCCCTTCCATACGGCGGAAAAGCGCGACGGCATCGTGGTCTGGGGTGGGGTCGACATGCGGGAGAGCACAAGACCGTTCCACGTCCGTTACAGAAACTTTTTCCTGCGGTCGTGGGAAGCGGAAAGCTCGAACGTAAGAATGGCGCGTCTTTCTCTGGATTCTTCCGAGCGGGACGGGCTGGCGGGAGAGATTCTTGGTGACGCCTGGGGCCGGTTTCTGGTGCTGAAGCCCTGCGCTATCGCAGCCAAGCACTGCGTGCAAATCAATCTTCAGATGCTCGGTCTCGGGTTTACGTCCAAATGGCAGCAACTCGAACAGCTCTGTCGTGCCCAATACGGGAATCGTATTGCCGATGCATTTTGTCGACTGTCGGCACGACTTCTCAATGAAGGGTCCGCTGTTGAAGACAAGGATTCTCTTGCCGACGTTCAGGACGCTGAAACAGTGCTCGGCCTTTATCGGGATACCGCCCGGCGATTTCGTTTGCCGATTCCGGAAGTCGGCCGTGACCATAGTTAAGAGATTGAACACTAATGGGAGGGATCAAACGATCCGGCGAATTATATGAGAATCCAAGTCCTTTCTGATCTGCATCATGAGTTCTACCGCGCACGTGGAGTCCCGATTCCAGACATTGAGAACGCCGGTGCTGACGTGGTGATTCTGGCGGGTGACATTGACGTCGGGACAAGTGGCGTCGAGTGGGCTGTCAATCAGGCGAATCGTCTGCAGACGCCCGTCTTGTACATTGCCGGCAATCACGAGTTCTACGGCCGGTGTCATGAGGAGACGCGCGAGGAACTTAAGCGCACGGCCGAGGGAAGCCGTGTGAGCGTGCTCGAGAACGAAGCCATCGTTCTGGGTAACGTACGTTTTCTCTGCGCGACTCTCTGGAGTGATTTCCGCGCCATGGGTGCACAAGGGGAGAGTCTCTCCATGAGACGCGCGGCAAGGGAAATCGCCGATTACCGGACTATCAGCCGCCACCTGCCGGGCAGCGAGCATCGTGCCCTTACACCGGCCGATACGCTTTCGTGGCACATCGATAGCTTGAGGTGGCTGACCGAAGAACTAAACGGCGCGTCCGGGCTCAAGACGGTGGTGGTGACGCATCATGGCGCTTCCCCCGGCTGCCACAACCGACAGCTCTGGGGCGAGCCCGACCCGATCAGCGGTTCTTTCTGGTCGGACATGGACAATCTGATAGCCTCGTCCGGAGCCTCCTGCTGGATATACGGACACACTCACTCGAACCTCAGGTTCGAGGTCGAAGGGGTCCGCGTAGTGTGCAACCAGCGCGGGTACCTGAGCGACCGCGGCGAATGCCCCGGGTTCGACTCGAAATACACCGTCGAGATCTGACAATGCTGAAGAAAGTGGGAGAAGCGTGACTCAAGCTAATGAGGGTAAAACGCCAACCTTGTTCCTCGATTTCGAAGCCTCCAGCCTCGGGAAGCACAGCTATCCGATAAGCGTCGCGTATACACTTCCGAACACCAATGAAGTCGAGGAACATCTGATCAAACCGCGGGCCGACTGGACGGATTGGTCATACGAGGCTCAGGCGCTTCACGGTATCACTCGCGAGCGCCTCCTCGCCGACGGACAAGAGGCGCGCTCGGTAGCCTTGCGCATGAACGAAGCATTGCGCGGCCAGACACTCCTTACGGACGCCCTCAACTACGATCAGTTCTGGCTCGAACGGTTGTTTCTCGACTTGGATTTCGATCCCGAGTTTCAGCTCCAGGACTTCTGGTTTGCTCTCAGCGCGGTGGCTCCGGACTTCAGGCTAAACCTCGACCGGATCCAGGAAGAGGCAGCGGGCCTCGCGGGCGGTCGGCGTCACGACGCCGCCGATGACGTGCGGAGACTCAGATGGGTTTGGATATTGAGTTGTGGAGGGTAAGGGGATCGAGCGACGTTGCGGGGCGCGCGCCTCCCAAGGGTGACGAATTATACGCAGACATCGAAGGCGAAATTCTTCCATAAGCGAGACCTCGCCAACCGCCGATCCTCTCCATGTCGGCGGTGAACCTGACGACACCTTGTCAAGGCGAATCGGCGCTCGGCACGCAGTCAACGCACAGTGTTGTCACCCACTCACGGACCTCTACCTGCTCCACCTCGCGGGTGGAGCCACACTTTTCACAAGTTCGCTCACTTTCGTTTTCCGCATCGATAACCAGCCGATCCATAGCCGGAGTTGGTTTTATTTTGTCAATTCGTAATCCACCGTATTTTGCGCCAACGTTCTCGAAACAGGGCCAGTCCTCTTCGGTCCGTCCTTCCCTCTTTGCCTGCGCCTCCAAGTCCCGCACCAGACGCAACATGATGTCGAACCACCCCGGTGCAATTCCCATGGCGATAGTCACCCCACGTGGCCAGAGTCGGCGCCCGGCGTCGTAAAGGCGTTTTCGTTGCTCAGCGGTGAGACCTGCAAAGCCCATTGTGTTAGCTGCGGGGTTAACCGTTCGGCATGCTCAAAACTGCCGTTCACACATTATTTCAAAGGCAAAACCAATATTGTTCCGTCATATCACTTCAGCCCTTCAGACCCGGAGAGAACTTGTTGAAGAATTCCCATATCCGCATCCACGAAGTCCCTCCCCCGGAACCAGAGTTTCGCTCTCTCCGGTAGCCTCAGGTAAATCGTTCGAACCACGGCTATCGTCTGCTCCGGATGGCGCGGCCAACTGAGTCGGCCAGCTATCTCTCCCAAGTCACTCGCCTTGGCACCGAACCTCTGATCTGTCCATCGGCGAACGTGTTCTGCGGCGGCAAGAAAATCACGCTTGTAGCTGTTACACCGCGAATCAGTGACAACCAGGTTTTCGATCCCATTGTCCGGATGACGTGACCATGGCAGGAAATGGTCAACTTCGGCGGCCGCGGAAATGCGCGTGTCACAGTAAAAGCATCGGTTGTTCTGGAGCTCTCGAAGTGGCTCGCGCACCGCCTCCATCGAGATCCTCTGGCATCCAAACAGAAATTCGTCCAGACGGGAATCGTCGACGACGTCGCTATTCAGCGTGGCTACCATTCTGATCCACTCGCGTTGAATGAGAGGACGCAGGAGCCCCGCGAATTGGATTAGGGCGGCAGATGCCCCGGGGGCGAATCTGATCCTGTGGTCGAAATCAGCCTGCTCAGTGTCACGACGCTTCACGGTGACCGTCCAGCCGATCTCGTACGGAAACCGATTCTCGGTGTCGCCCAGTTGCTGAAGCCTCGGCAGGGGCATTTCAATCTGCTTCCATTCAACGTAGTCGCGTAGCTGCTCGAACCGGCGCGGCGAGCTCTGACGGCTCCGCCATATCGGGGCGAAAGGATCAGCGGCCTGGCGTTCGCGAAATTTCGTGATCGCCGACAGAATCTCAGCCTGGCCGCCGGCGTTCTGCCGCAGCACCTTGGCCCGGGAAGCGGCCGCGAATGGAACGGTATGCGGCCAGTATATCTCGAGCACTTTCTCCGCGAGTTGGCGCGTGGTTACGAAATCCGGCGCTGAACCGTCAGGCTTCGAATTCTCGAGGCAGAGATCAATGAGCGCGAGCAGAACGGCCAACTTGTAAGTGGCTGTAAAGCGGCCCTGGTCGAGCAGCGTCAGGATCTGCTCGCCGAATGCAGTGGGGTCCCCATTGGCAGGCATATTTGATCGCCGTCCCGACTCACCAGGCCGAACCGGGAAACTTTACCGATCCTTCGTTCGGATACAGGTTGCGTATGTTTTGCGCGGTATTATCGAAAGCCTGCTCGAAAGCGGTCTTTCTGCCGACTGCCTTGCGCGTGGTCTTCTTGGAAGAGACTGGGTTGTAATGAGGCGGCGACGGTCGGTCGCCCCTTGGCGTCGTTCGCGCCAGGACCTTGGCCAAGTCCGACAGCGAGTTTCTGTCAATGTCCTTTCGCCCGTCCACTTGCGGTGAGTAACCGTTAGCCCCACCGAACTTTTGACCGAGAAATTTCAGAATACAGGAGTGGTCCAGCGGCTCGGAGAAAATGGCCTTCGGTTCGACGAGTGGCGAGACAACAAGTGCAGGGACGCGAATTCCAGTAGTCAGAAAGGGTTGCGGATTCTTCCAGCTGTTGCCCCGTGGTGGATCCGTGCGAATCGGCAGCGGTGAACGGTGATCGAAAAAACCGCCGTTTTCATCGTACGCCACGATCATGACGGTCTTCCGCCAGCGCTCCGGATTGCTCATCAGCGCTGTATAGATACTCCGGAGAAAGAGCTGACCTCCCGCAATCGATGACGGCGCGTGGTCGTCGCTGTTCATTGCCGAGCTGTAGTGGTCGGGCGTGTACTTCGGCTCGATGAAGACAACCTGTGGAAAGGGATCCTTTGAAGCGAAATCCGTCGCAAATCGACTAAACGATCGAAAGCGCTCCTGCAGCACCGCGTCACGCATTATGTCGGGCAGCATACGGGGCATCAAAGTGAAGATGGGCCAGCCCTCGTGGTACACCCGCCACTTCACGTTTCGCGCGTCGAGCCAGTCGTACACCAGGTGCTGATCGGGAATGAAATCCCCGATAGTGTTGTCGGTCATCGTGAATCCCGCCATGGCCATCAGCCGATTTGGCCATGTGCTGGTCGGGAGACAGGCGTACCAACTGTCACAAACGGCAAAGTTGTCGGCCAGGAAGTACGTAATTGGAGCTTCCGCCCGGGTGTAATAACCGACCACCTCCGCATATTCGCCAGGGTCCAGACCTGACACGCTCGCGTAATTGGCCACGAAACCGTTCATCGGGGCCTGGCCCGTCGCCCACGGATAGTCGTCCGCGATTTGAACCTTCGTATCGTCGCGTTCGTGCGGCGGGTCTCCACCCAGTTGCTCTTTGATCAGGCTCCCGTCAGTCATGTGCCACGGCGCATATGATTTTCCGTTGTACTCGTTGGTTGTCCGCTTGACCCACGCATCATCAAGACTGATTCCGTCCGCCCTCCGGCTATCGGCTGGCAGAGCAAGGGAACCGAGCATGTGGTCGAAGGAACGGTTTTCCATCAGCACAACGATGATTGTGTCAATTAGATTCAGGTCCATCCGCCCTATCCCTCGGCAGCAATTGTCTTTCACTCCGGAGCGTATCTCCTGACCCTGTCTCCTCACGCGAAACTCGACCGTCGCTTTCCTTGGTCGCGCACCCGAATCATTGCCTTTTTTGATACCATGTTTCGTGTCGCCTTGACCCGCTCGGCGACCGAGGGCGCGAGATTTTACTCCTGCCCTTATGGTTCTACACTGATGAGCTCGCCCGCGAGCCGCAACAGCGGAATGAGAACCTCAACGTGCCTAATCCACCTGTTTGGCAGATCCGCCACAGCTCGATACGCACCGTATATCTGACCGGCAATGGAAGCCGTGGAATCGCTGTCGTCGTGATTCCCAGCGATCCTCAGGCCCTCGGAAAAGGCCTTTCCGAGGAGCGCGGAATGGTGCTTTACCTGCAGCTCCTCGCTGCGGGAGAGCTTGTCGTTGATCATGATCTCAAACGGCAGATGGAAACGTCGATCGAGTTCGTCCTGCCACTGCTCGACGAGCATTCCGGGGCAGATGAGCAACCCCGCCATAATGGTCTTGCCTGCGCCGGATCGTCGGCAAGGAGAAAGCGAAGCGGCTGGCGGGTCAGCATTTCGCCATAGACTGCGGTTATCTGATGGGGAAGCGGCTCGATCAGGCAAGTGTACACCGCAAGCACGGGCTCAAACAGGTAGGCGAGGCGGATGCGGTAGGCCTCGGAAACGAGGCGGAATCGGGCGACGGCGCTCACGAAGTTCCAGAGACGCCCGGGGCTGACGATTTCGAGGGTCGGCTCCCAGTCGCGTAAGAGAAGCTCGCTGCCGAGCCGTCCGGAGGCACCCTTGTACGTCAGCTCGACGACGTTCGAGCGGTGCCAAGCAACGTCAACTACAGTGACAATCTCATTCGGCAGGCGCCCTTGCTTGATCGATGCCCCCGGCTTTAGATCCCCCAAACGAGGCAAAATATCCCCCCGCTCTCAGGTCACGCCGGCATAACACCGAAGCCAACCGGTTGAATAGAAATTCCCCTGCCAATGCGAAGCAACGATAAGCAGACCTTCCGGTCAGTCGGTCCTCTAGTAAGCCAAAACCCACCGATGGATCATCTGGCACAACAGTTGCTGACTCTATGTCAAGAATAACGATGCCGTCGGCATTGCGCGGATGCTTGCGATACCCCGACACACTAACCAGCGAGGGACACGTTGGCATGCCGCTGGTAGATGTGATCGCGTAGTTTGCGAAACGCGAGGAATCCGCGAAACGGTTGTGCAGACGTCGGTGCCTGTCGCGGGCGTCAATCGGGGAGGACTCGAGCACAGAACTGATGCTCAGTAGAGCGTGCGTGCGACGCACCGGTCGGTGCCCAGCTGAGGCCCCAATCGATGCCCTGTTTAGGTCCCATGTGATAGCCCAGCCGGTACCCAACCTGGGACCCAAGTAGTACCCCAACCTATGCCCCAACCAAGGTATCAATCGGTACCCAAGGGAGGTCCCCGTCGGGACCCAACTGGGAACCACACCGGCGGCAAAACGGCCGTTTTTCTCGATGCAACCCTGTATGGGGGCGTAAATGGATGAAGTGTTAACAAT
Organism: Binataceae bacterium (SeqCode); assembly: GCA_046704965.1. Lineage (GTDB taxonomy): Bacteria > Desulfobacterota > Binatia > Binatales > Binataceae > DTIX01. The sequence continues at coordinate 2,001 of JBJKQX010000059.1, read as the reverse complement.
TCTGCCCTGGCCGAAGTTGCAACCCTGCTCGTTTTGCGCGCCGTATATTGTTAACAAATTCGATACTTACCATTTAGTTCAAGTTGCGGCTAACTGCCCGTTCGAAGATGCAATATAATCTAACCGTGGGTTGAAAATACTACAGAGTTGCATTTCCGCGGATTCGGGGCAGCAATTGACAAATTGAGAGATCGCGCGATTTTGGGCGATCCATGGCACGACGATAACACAGGCCTCAAAATGAACGACGGATAGGCATTTTTTAGTGGTTCAAGTTGCAGTCGATCTGCACCCCAAAATGGCGGCAAACCCGCATCTGCATGTTTCGATAGAACCACTTCACAAAGGAACCGGCATTAAAGCCACGCCACGTCACATGGATCACTGGTCGGCTGGATTGTCCGGCGAGGCCCCGGAACCGAGAACAGCCATGGGCGAGTATGTCAGCAACCGTTTGGTACGATGCCAAACGTCCCAAGTCCCGCTCAACGGTCGCGCTGTATCGAGGTCTTCGAGCACCCCGCGTCGGTGTAACCATCCGTCTTCGGACCGAGCCTCGCTGCGGAGGCAGTCAACTCATCTGCGCCGCTTTCTTGAGAGCGGTGGCTGGCAAGCAAACTGTGGTTCGGGGCCGGGCTCATGGTGTCGACATCGACGCCTTCCGGGACGGCCGACGGTGGATGGTAGAAGTGAAAGGTTGCGGCTCACGAAACGCAATGCCCGTGAACTACTTTCTGGCAACAATAGGCGAACTGCTACAGCGCATGAACGATCCAAGCGCAAAGTATAGCCTTGCCTTTCCCGATCTCGCCCAATTCCGAGGCCTCTGGGAACGTCTGCCTCGCTTGGCGAAACAACGGACGGGTATCACCTGCTTGTTTGTCACCGCGGATGGTGCGGTATCGGAGGTAGAATAACGATTGCGGCAGGCTGGGCACTACGGATCTCTGCCGCTGTCCTCAATGCGCCTGAGCTTGAGGATCTCGCCGTGGTGCTTGCCCCGTTTTCTCAAGTATCGGCCGCTGAGTCCGACCAGGCGCATCAGGATCGTAGGTGAAGCAGTGGTACCAAGGATACGCTCGTTTCCCGTCTCATCGATTGCGACAACCTGGATCCGCGGCTTCATGTTCGATGGTTATTCGGGATACTCATGGGAAAGACGTCAGTAGAGGATCTAAGGCAAGCCCGATTCGTCCGCAAGAAACCACCAGGTCAGCCGGTCTGGGACGTAGCAGCAGGCGTGACAGAGGCTATTTCGAATATATGTAAGAATGTCGCCGGCAGGATCGAGGCCACTGCAGGAAGTTAGAGAGTCGACCCGAGCACTCCTCGCTAGTGTCCATGCGCAACCAGATGGAGGAGAACTCCCGCCCGGGTTTGAATTACCGGAGTATCGAGAAGCATTTGCACTGCCTGTGCCCCGAGGCCGGGGCCGTGGTCCTAGCACGATCTCTCCCTTGATCTTACTGTTTAGAAAGCGATAGACTCCTAATCAGGAGAAGTAACATGGCCGGTCTTTCATACCCCGCCACCCGCTATGGCCCCACCCCGCTGGTGGATTTCAGCTCCAAGGAAGAGCGCCGGCCGCTGAGTTCGTCCGCGCTGAAGGCGTTCTTCAATATCATGGCGCATTGGCACGTACGCGACGAAGACGCCCGCCAGCTCCTCGGTGGCGTCACCAACGGACCTTATTACGAAATGAAGAGAAACCCCGGCAAACGCGTACTCACCCAGGATGAACTGGTGCGGGTTTCCTATCTGGTCGGGATCTTCAAGGCGCTCAACATTCTCCATGGGCGGAAGCTTGCCGACGAGTGGGTCCGTCTGCCCAACACCAATCCGATTTTCAAAGGAAGCACGCCGCTTGCCTACATGACCAAGGGCGGGCTGCCGGCACTGCAGACGGTGCGCCGCCTGCTCGACGCCAGCCGCGGGGCGGCGTGAGCGGGCTACCGCGGACCTCGCGGTTACGCCGCAACGGCGCGCATCGTCTTATTCCGT
>JBJKQX010000058.1:0-5009 GCA_046704965.1 Binataceae bacterium (SeqCode) | reverse complement strand
GGTCAACCGCCCATCCCGCGCCGCATTCGAGAAATCCGAACGCGAGGTTGGGAAAACGCGACGGTACTCCGCCGAAAACCAGCGAGCGGCACAGTTCGCCCTGCTGATATGCGTGTCCGCCGATATGGTTGAACATGTAGTTGGTCGGCGAGCGGCGTCCGAGCGGCAGGTAACGAAGTCCGACGCCGCCGTGCGAGGTCACGGCCATGCCGAGTTCCTGGAATTTGCGCCATACCGGGTCGTAGTCGTAAAAGCTGTCGAGTCCGTAGCAGTCGAAATAAGCGGCGCAGGGGAAGGCCTCGGGATGCGAGCGCTCGAGCGCGGGAATCGGGCGCGCGACCCCCGGCGGTATCATCGCGACCGTGAGCCCGTGAGCGTGGGCAAACTCCAATTCCGCAAGCGCCTCCTCGGGCGTGTACATCGGGATTGCAGCGGCGGGCGCGAGCCGATCGCGATACGGCCCACACGTTTCCGCGTTCATCGTATTGAGCGCGCGGACGGCGCCGCGGCGGGTGTCGGGGTCGTAAATCGTGGGAAGCGCAAGGCCGAGCGTCGGGTAGAGGATCGCGAAATCAATTCCTATTTCATCGAGTCTCTGATGGAGCAGCCGTGGCACCATCACGGTCGCAAGATCGTATGCGTCGTTGGTGACGCCCCACCATGCGCCGCGCATATCCCCGGTTTCGCGATTTCCCCGCGAGCCGCTCGGACGCTCGTGAAGTTCGCGGCGATAGCGTTCGACGAGTTCCCGTCCGCCGACCTTTTGCAGGTAATGCTGAAACAGCGCGGGCGGTTCGATCAGATGACCGTCGGCGTCGATAACCGGATGGTCGAGGCGGGCACGAAGCGCGCGGACGCGTGCGGCTTTTTCGCTGTCCACGAGAGAATCTCCCTGTCTGGTATGGAACCCTCGTAGCGCCGCCGCGGCTGAAGTGTCAAGCGGCGGTTTCGAAGCGATCAGAGGATGCGTTCGGAAGTCCCAAGGCCTCGGCTCGTGCGCTCGACACTTCGCCCTGCGGACCGTAAGGCGAGTCGGTCGGAACCCACCGCTCAGTGCGAGGGATAGACCCTTGGAGTTACAAGAGTGTTGGGCTTCTTCGACGAAGGCGGAGAAGTGAGCGAGCCCACAAGCCGAGCGATCTCGCGCTGCAAGCGTTTTGCCTCGGCGCTCCGGCCCTGGCGTATCAGCTCCTGCTCGAAGCGATCGGCCTCGCGGGTAAGCCGATCGATTTGGGCGCGCGCCGCGGCCTGATTGGCCGCTGCGTTCGCCCTGATGTTTTGCTCAAGCGCGTTCATCTCGCGCATCAACGCGTCGAGCGCCGGAGACGGCGTCGAGGTGGCGCCTCCGGCATGCAGCGAGCCCAGGAACTGGGCGAGTCCTCCTACCAATGCACCCAGCCCGCGACTGGCCAGGATGACGCGCGCCTCGGCCTCTGACGACGCGCCCTGGATGAACGAACCGGACGGTGCAACGGCGCTTAATTGATTCGGCGTTCTGAGATCGAGCGAGGGAGACTCGCCTCCGGTCTGAAGCACGACGATCGAATCCCGATGGACGTCATTGGCGTTGGCGTGGCTGACGTCGAATTGGACGCTGGATCCGCGCGGGGCAGGAGTGACAGCCGTGACGTGCCCGATTCGCGCGCCGTGATAGGTGACAGGGTTTCCGTCCGCAAGACCGCCCGGGGTATCGAGGCTGGTTGAGAAGTGAGCCGGGCGGCTGCACGCGGCAAGCGCTGCCGTGACCAGCGCGGCCAGCGCGAAAAGAAGTACTGTGCTGATTCTCGACGAGCGCATGCCGCCTGCTCCGAGACCGACGCTCATTTGAACGCCGGCATCACCTCTTTGGCGAACAGTTCGAGCGTTTCCGGCGGAGCGAAGTCGCTGAAGAAGATCGTGAAGGTCGTGATACCCATCGCGACGCGCTGCTTGAGCTGCTCAACCAGTTGTTCGGGAGTTCCCTTGATTCCGGTGATGGAAAACGGCTTGAGGTTTTTGGCAGCCTTCCACTTCTGCTCGACTTCGGCGTCGTTGTTGCCGATACATACGAGGAGCTGTTCGGAGACGTCGATTTCCGCGGGATTTCGTCCCACAGCCTTGCAGTGTTCCTTGAGCACGTTCAGCTTGTGCTCGAAACTCTCGTAGCCGGCGGGGCAGTTCCACCTGTCGGCATACTTGGCGACCAGCCGGAGCATCACTTTTTCGCCGCTGCCCCCGATTGTGATCGGCGGGTGCGGTTTCTGAACCGGCTTGGGATTGTTGGACGCGTCGTCGAGCGAATAATAGCGGCCTTTGAACGAGGCCCGCTTTTCCGTGAACATCAGCTTCAGAATCTGGAGGCCTTCCTCGAACTGCCTGAGCCGCACGCCCATCGAGGGAAATTCATAACCGTAGCCCCGGTACTCTTCATCCATCCATCCGGCGCCCAGCCCGATTTCAAGTCGCCCGTCGCTGATATGATCGATCGTAGTGAGCGACTTCGCGAGCAGAGCCGGATTGCGATACGAGTTGCACAGCACCAGTGTTCCGATTCGGATTTTCTCGGTCCGGGCCGCGATAGCACTCATCAGGGTGAGAGCTTCGGGGCAGTCGAGGTCGGGCATCCCGCGCTGCCAGAAATGATCGACCAGCCATATCGAATGGTAGCCAAGCTTCTCGCACAGCGACGAGCGCGCATACAGCGCCTTGGGAGAAAGTCCCATCTGCGGCGAAAACGCGGCGAATTGAATCTTGCTGCTCATGAATGGATCTCCAGTTTAGCGGATGGTTCCGAGAGAATCTGTTTCGCACGGCGCACGCGGCAGGGTCAACCGCGCCGCGCCTCAGGCAGCGTCGGACGGCGACGGGTGCTGCTGTGACGAGGCGCGAAGCGGCGGTTCTACGCGCCGGCGGGTGATAATGAAAATCGCGGCAAGCGCCCACATCGCGAACGCGAATCCCAGCGCGAACCACAGCGAGGCGGAGTGTCCGCGCCGTCGCGCTATCACGGCGGTCAACGGCGCGAGCGTGGCGTCGATTGCAAGCGAGGTCGCGATCAGGTTGGCGGTCGTCTCATGGTAGCCCATGAGCGCGAAGCCTGAGGCAAAGCCTAGTACCGTCGCGAGCGTGTCCATAGTCTCAGCGGGATCAAGTATATATAATTTGGAGCTATGGCACGACGCGAAGCGGAGAACCTGATTTCGAAGCTCAGACAGATGAGCGAGGAAGGGATCACGAGTTTCTTCAGTGAGGTTATGAGCAACGAGCGCCTGCGCAAGGGGATGGCCCGCGCGGGCGAGCACTTCATGGAGAACAAGCGAGCCTTTGACCGTAACGTGGAAACTGTGCTCGACTTCGTCAACATCCCGTCCAAGAAAGACGATCGCGACCTCAAGAGTCGCATCGACCATCTGAGCAGTCAGCTTTTGAATCTCAACATCAAGATTGACCGGATGGCTGCGGAGAAGAGCGCGGTGGCGAAACCGGCGGCCAAGGCCGCCACGCGAAAACGCCGCAGTTGAGGCGGCGCGGAGCGACGCGGTTCAAAAGGTCGCGGGCTCGAGCCGGCGCGCAATCTCCGCGAGGTCCGCAATTGAGCGGGGCTCGCGGCTAAGGTCGGGCGCCGTCAGGATTCGGGTACGCGAAGGAAGACTTCTTCTCAGCGCACGAAGTGCACGCTCCTCACGTTCCTTGAGGGCGGAATAATCTTTCAGGTTTCGGGCAAGTTTGCGCTTGACGGCGGCGGGAAGCTCCAGGCATCGGATTTCCGCCGGGTCCGGTAGCGGCGGCATCACGCGATTCACCACCAGTGCTTCGACATGAAGCCCTGACTCATCCAGCGCGCGCACGAATTCGCGGGTCTGCTCGATCCGACTCGCTTCCGGTGCCGTAACCAGCACCACCATCGTCTCGGGTGCGCGAAGCAATTCCGACGCGATCCGGGCACGCTCGGCAAACCCGGCGTACATCCCTTCGAAGCTTGTTACGAACGATTGGACGTCTGAAAGCAGATGCAGCCCGGTAACCCGATCGAAGGCGGCAAGAACGGCGCGCGCCGCCAGATCGATCATCCGGAAACCGCCCCGCATCAGACCGTGCGAGCTTCCCAGCAACGTGATCGCGCGCGAATGCAGTAGTTCGAGCATACGTTCGGGTGCTTCGAGGAAATCGAGCGCCTGCGCGGCGGGCGGCGTGTCGATCACGACCAGGTCGGTCGAACGCTCGGCTACGAGTTCCAGCAGTTTTTCCATCGCCATGTAGTCGCCGATTCCTGAAAGCGCGTTCGACAGGTTCTGGTAGATGCGGTTTTGCAGGATCGCCTCGCGCGCAGCGTCGCTGGGGGCGTGCTGCCTGACGATGGCGTCGAAAGTATGCTTGGGATCAAGCCTGAGCGCTCGAAGCCGCGCGCTTGAGCGCCGACCGTTTCGCGTTTCGGCGACAAGATCGAGCGGGACATCCTGCGGTTCAACGCGCAAAGGGTCAAGCCCGAGCGCGTCGAGCAGGCGCGGAGCGGGGTCAACCGTCATCACGTCGACCGCTCTCTCCGAAAGCGCAGCGTGAACCGAAAGCGCCGCCGAGAGTGTGGTTTTGCCGACGCCGCCCGGGCCAAGGCAGATGACGAGGCGACGTCCCTTGAAATCGAGCGCAGGTTTCATCGGGGTGCGGTCAATCCGGCAGCAAGCGTCAGGCCGAGCTTTCCAAGTTCAGTCTTTCCGAGCCCCGGGCTGAATACCATCGGCAGCTCAACCACCTTGAGTCCGGAGGCGGCGAGTTCTCTTCGCGCTCGAGCAGTATATTCCGCTATCGCGTTTCGCCTGAGTGCCAGCCACGCGTGCTCGCGCGCGGCGGAAAGCGCCGCCAGTTCAGCCGCATTGAACAGAATCGGCACGGTGGCGTTGAGAACCGCAGCGACGCATCCCACGTTCAGTTCCCTACTTAGGCGCGACGCCGTCTCGACCGCCTCCCTAAGCGCCATCTCCTCCGGCGTTACCATCAGCAAGGCGCCGAAACGCTCCGGGTCGGAAAGAAAT
>JBJKQX010000057.1:0-4946 GCA_046704965.1 Binataceae bacterium (SeqCode) | reverse complement strand
GTTATCAGGATGTCGTCGGCGGGCGCCAATTCGAGCGCTCCGCCCCACGCGATACATCCGCCCACTTTTTCGACCACGTCGTGCAACCGGCTCGGACTGAGAGCGACTTCCGCGATCACGCCCATCGTGTCGGCGGTTCCTGCCGAACTGGTTATCGCGCGCGACGAGGTCTTGGGAATCGTGAGACCCAGTGACGCAAGAAGCGGCACCACGACCATCGTGGTCCGGTTGCCCGGAATACCGCCCACGCAGTGTTTGTCGGCGACCGGGCCGGAATCGAACTTCAACCGCTCGCCCGTCCCGATCATTGCGCGCGTATAGTCCACCAGTTCCTGCGTATCGAGACCCCGCAGCGCGCATCCGAGGACGAACATCGAAAGCTCGACCCGCGAATAGCGATGGCGCACCACGTCCGCCAGAATCTTGTCGAAAGCGGCGCGCTCCAGTCTCTGCCCGCGAAGCTTCGCCCGCACCAGGTCAACGCTTCGTGGAGCTACCGCCAGAGTGGCGTTTACCAAACTACCTTCGGGAAGGCCGAGGTCATAGAACGCCTGATCGGCAAGGCCAATCTCGTCGGGTTCGACCATCGCGTCACGACAGAAGCCGAGAACTCCGATCACCTCATGCTTTTCGCCGGTCGCCGGATGGACTCCCATCACGTGTGCGCGGTCGAGCGGCTTAAACCCGAGCGTGCCCGTGCGTATCGATTTCTCATGAATCGTGATCACGTGCTCGCCGATCGTGTCTACCTGCAAATGCCTTAGGCGGAACATTGCCAGTGCACCTCGTCAGTCCAACCGCACCTGCTCCAGATGCCGAGCGGTCACGACATGCCATCCCAGTTGCCGCGTGATCTCGGACTTCAGAGCGGCAGCCGCGGGAGGATCGCCGTGGACCACGTACACCACCTCCGGCGGCGTCTCGGCCGTGGCAAGCCACTTGATTATTTCCTGCTGATCGGCGTGCACCGAGAACGCGGGCACGTCAACCACTTCCGCCCGCACGGGAATATAGCGACCAAGCATCTTGAGGGAAGGTTCGCCTTCCAGAAGTCTTCGACCGCGCGTGCCCTCGCCCTGATAGCCGACCAAGATAACAGTGTTGCGATTGTCCGGCAGGCACCTGGCGAGGTGATGCAACACGCGGCCACCGGTCGCCATCCCGGAAGCCGAAATTATGACTATCGGACCCTTCACGTCGTTGAGCGCGATCGATTCATCGACCGTGCGCACTTCATTATATGTGGCCGAGTCGAATACGTCGCTGCCGACATCGGGGCGCACCTCGGGGCTGTGCCGCTCAATCGCGTCGCGATAAATATGCAGCGCCGCAAGCGCCATCGGACTGTCCACATAGATCGGCAGGTCGGGGATTTTACCCGCTTTTACCAGCCGGCGCAGGTGATAGATGATGACTTCGGTCCGGTCCACCGCGAACGAGGGAATCACGACCGTGCCGTCGCGCTCCGCCGTTCGTCTGATTGCCTCCTCGAAGAGCTTGAGCGATTCCTCGTCATTGTGAAGCCGGTCGCCGTAAGTTGACTCGACCACGACGGCGTCGACCCTTCCGATCGGCGCAGGCGGACGAAGAATGGGATGGACCGGGCGTCCGAGGTCGCCGCTGAACAGGACGCGCCGCTTGCGGGAGCCGTCTATCTCGACCAGCACGTTTGCCGCACCCAGGATATGCCCGGCGCATCGGAACGTGACGTCTATTCCGGGAATAAGCGTGGTCGGCGTCTCGAAATCGATGGTCTCGAAATTATCGAGAGATGCGATCGCGTTTTTCTCGGTATAAAGCGCCAGGGCCGGACGATGCTTCGAGTAGCCTTTGCGGTTGGCGTACTCCGCTTCTTCTTCCTGCAGATGGCCGCTGTCGGGCAACACGACGCGGCAAAGGTCGCGAGTTCCCTGAGTTGCCGTGACGCGACCTTCAAACCCGTCGCGGCAAAGCGCGGGGATGTATCCGCTATGGTCCAGATGGGCGTGCGTGAGCACCACGGCGTCGAGTTTTTTCGGCTCGACGGGAAACGGATCCCAGTTGCGAAGACGCAATTCCTTCAGCCCCTGGAACAGTCCGCAATCCACCAGAGCGGCACCGTCACTGGTTGTCAGCACGAACCTGCTGCCGGTAACGGTTCCTGCCGCGCCCAGGAACCTGAGCGTCGGTGCAAATCGGCCCTTCGGTTTGCTCATGGGGACACCTGCAAGGCTTCGGCAAACAGCGAAGCGGTTCTGATGCGGTTGGTCGGATGCGCGATGGTATCGCAGGAGACGATATGTCGCAGACCCGCCCGACCGACGAGCGCGATGGCGCCGGGCGCGAAGATGGCATGAACGACAACCGCGTCAACGGCCGCCACGCCCAGACGCTTGAGTTCTCTCACGGCGGCCGCAAGCGTGACACCCGAACTGGCGATGTCGTCAACGATGACGGCGCGCTTTGCCTTGGGCGCGCGGGCGAAATTCACCTTCACACGCCGGTCGCCGTAACGGGTCTTGTCGCCGACTATCCATTCAACGCCCGCGGCGTCGGCGATCGTTTCAATCCATCTGCCGGACTCGGCATCCGGCCCCACTACTACGCATCGTCGGGCGTTGCTTCTGACCCATCGGGCGATTGCGGGCGCAGCCGAAATCGCCGATGCGTCGCACGGAATTACCTCGGCGAGATCGTTCACGCGATGAAGATGCGGCTCCATCGTGAGCACGCGATCGAAAGCGCTGCCGAGAATTTTTCCGATCACCCTTTGCGAAACCGGTTCGCCCGGATGGAACACCTTGTCCTGACGCATGTAGGGCAGGTAGGGAGCCAGGAGACTCACGCGCGACGCACCGGCGCGCCTCAGCGCGTCGGCCGCGAAAACGACTTCAATCAGTTTGGAGTTGGGATCATACAAGCTACGGACGAGAACCGCATGTCCGGTGAGTGGTGCCGGAACACGGGTCAGAACCTCGCCGTCGGGAAAGCGATGAAGCTTCAGCGGGAAGCATCGAACGCCCAAAACGCGCGCGACTTGTCTTGCGTATGGAACATCATCCGGGAATGCGTAGAGCCTTGTCGCGCTGCTCTCCGGATGGTCGTCGCTCGGGATCCTTTTCGCCCGTGTCTGCGACGCAGGTCGTCCGCGCTTAGGCATCATGGATATTAGGTAGCAAAACAGGGACCGCGAGATTCTCCAGCGTATCGCACGAAGGCCCCAGCCCGATCGGCACAGGATGTATCGTTTGGCGCCATCTATTGCGCCGCGAAAGAACATTGAGTGCCAAGCGTACGCTTGTCGCTCAGACGCGCGTGTAGTAGGTCCCCTTTCGGGGGTGATCCAATGGCGGATGAAATAAAGACTCGCGTCGTTCGGGCTTCGAATCTTAACTTCAGCGTGCTCGAGATGGGCAAAGGACCGCTGGTGCTATGCCTGCACGGTTTCCCGGACACAGCATGGTCGTTCCGGCATCAGATTCCCGCACTCGCCGCGGCCGGCTTCCACGCGGTCGCGCCGTTCATGCGAGGTTATGCGCCCACCGAACCCGCGCCCGACGGACGCTACGATACGGCGGCATTGTCCGAGGACGCGCTCAATCTGATCGAGGCGCTCGGTTGCGACGAAGCAATACTGTTCGGGCACGACTGGGGTGCAGTCGCCGCTTACGGAGCGGCAGCCTCGGCCGGCGCAAAGAAGATTAGCAAGCTTGTGACGGCGGCCGTTCCCTACGGCAACGCTTTCCTCGAGTCGCTTGTCACGAACTACGCGCAGCAGAAGCGCTCCTGGTACATGTATTTCTTCCAAAGTTCGATCGCCGAGGCCTCGGTGTCGCTCAACGATTTTGCCTTCCTCGAAAGGATCTGGGCCGACTGGTCGCCCGGATGGCAATGGGCGCCGGATGACATGGAGGCGCTCAAGCGATGTTTTCGGGAACCCGGCACATTGAGCGCGGCGCTCGGTTACTATCGGGCCACGTTGGGTCCTCTGTTCCGACCGCCGGCGCAGGGGGAAACGACGGCGCCGCCAATACCTTCGACGCCGATCGACGTTCCGGCGATGATAGTTTACGGGATGAATGACGGATGTATCGGCGCGGAACTGCTCGAAGGGATGGCGAGCCTGTTCCCGCGTGGCCTCAAGACCGAACTCGAAGCCGACGCCGGGCACTTCGTCCTTCAGGATAAGCCCGCACCCGGGAACCGGGTGATAATCGATTTTCTGAAGGGCTGACCTCGGCCCGCTTCCCAAAGCCACAAAAGCGAGCCGGCCGATCGCATCGTGCAATCGGCCGGCGTATCGGCTTCAGTTGTCGTTAACTACTCGCTTCAGTTTCTCGATCAGTTCACGCCCGAGCGAAGGACGCGACCGGGCATCCCACCTTCATGCCGGCCGTGCTCGTAAAGCATCCTGCCGTTGACGATAGTGTATTCAATTCCCTGCGCGGGCATCACGAGCCGCCTTCCGCCGCCCGGCAAATCGTCGCGCATCTCGGCACGCTTGGCCGAGCCGACCGTTCGCGGATCGAATATCGCGACGTCCGCGGCGAGTCCGGGCCTGAGACGCCCGCGGTCCTTGATACCGAAGAAATTCGCAGGTTCGGAAGTAAGCCGTTTAACCGCGCGCTCAAGCGTAAGCGCCTGCTTCTCGCGCACCCAGTGGCCGAGCAGGTAGGTGCAGTAACCGGCGTCGCACAGCATGTTGACGTGCGCACCCCCGTCGGACAGGCCGACCATCGTGCGATCGTCAACGATCAGCCGCTGGATTCCGTCCTCGTAAAACTGCGCCATCGTGTACTGGATATTGAGGTCGTCCTCGATCGCGAGGTCGAGGAACGTGTCGAGCGGGTCGGCGCCACGCTGCTCGGCAATTTCAGCAACCGTCTTGCGCTCAAGCGGCTTCAGCGCGGGCGCCGTCACTTCGAGCACTTCCACACGATGCCATTTGCCGCGGAACAGGCGGGGCT
>JBJKQX010000056.1:0-7330 GCA_046704965.1 Binataceae bacterium (SeqCode) | reverse complement strand
TCTACAAAGGATTCAGTTTCGGCATGACCGTGAACTGGATGCAGCAGACGACGGCGGATAGTCTCGACGGGAGCAATATCAGCAACACAGAGCAATCGATGGTGTCGGTCGGGCCTTCTGCCTTTCTGAGCCTGGGCAACTGGAGCGGATTCATCAAGATCCCGTTTAACGTTCACACGGTCAACTTCTATGACCTGACAGAGGTTCAGGCAACGGTGGCCTACTTCTGGTAGAAGTGTGCTGTGAAGGCTGCGTCTCCTCGAAAAGAGGAGGCGCGGCCATGAGTTTCAGGGGCCGGGGAGGGCCGGTGGGCGAGCGATATGCTTGCGCGCCGGCCCTTACTAGTTGCAGAGAGTGCGGCAAGTCTTCGGGTATTGGCGCTTCTTGACTCTGCCCACTCTCAAAAGTGCAATTGGCTTTGAGACAAAAGCCGCACCACGTGTAGTCGAATCCACCGGATGCAGTTAAAGTCTGCCGCGATAAGGTTGGCGATGTAGTTAATAGGGGGGAGCCTTTTCAAAGCGGGCCAGTGATTTGATAAAGTCGAAAAGCCGAGGTGAATGAAGACTTTGACGAGATCGACGGGCTGCGAGGCGGGCGGACTTGACCGCTGATAGCTCGATCTGAAGGTGAAAAAGGCGAAAGTCCGATTCACAACGGCATTGTTTTGATCGATCAATCGAGCTGATAAACGGTTGCCAGCGAGCGCCGTCGAGGTTCGCCGAAGGTGAGATGAAGCTCTGGGTACTCGCTGCGCTTCTGTTTGTCGTGTGTGCTGTGACGCCCGCGCATGCTGCCAGGAAGACTGTAGGCGCGGCTGAACGAGGGATCGCGGGCATGGTCCAGGATGCTCTTGGGCGTCCGCTTGCAGGGGTCGCGCTCGATCTCCAGTCGGCAGCCGGCAAAACCGTTGCCCATTCAATCTCCGGTCACGCGGGCAAGTTTGTATTCCACAGAGTATCGGCGGGGACCTACGCTATCGTAGCGCACCGGTCCGGTTTCAAACCGGCGGTCGTGATCGTCACGGTTGCGGCGGTAAATCCGAAGCCGATTAAAATTGCGCTCGAGTCCAAGCAAACATTAAGCCTTCCGGTCGTTGCCGCCCGGCTGAGCGTGTCCCGCAACTCGGTTTCCTCCGAGACCGGAAGCACGGTCTACCGCTTCAGCGACAAGAACATCAAGGAGCTCCCGCAGGGCGACAACACACCGCTTAGGGACGTTCTGATCCAGGCGCCCGGTGTGAGTCAGGATGCCTATGGTCAGGGTCAGGGGCAGATTCATATCCACGGCCTCAACGGCGGCGGTATTCAGTACCGGATCAACGGAATTTTTCTGCCCGAGCCGGTGAGTAGCTTCGGTCAACTCTTCAGTCCTTATTTCATTAAGAGCGTAAGATTGATCGACAACTTCATGCCGGCGCAATTCGGCTATCGCAACGAGGGCGTGGTCGATATTCATACGAAACAAGGATGCCTGGAGCCGGGGGGCACGCTAGGATATTTCGGCGGGCAGCGTGGCACGATCCAGCCTAGTGTCGCGTATGGCGGGTGTTCAGGAAAATTCAGTTTTTATCTTAGTGGCTTCTACCGCCAAAGCGCACTCGGGTTGCAATCACCCACCAGGACACCTACGCCCGAGCATGACGTTACCAACCAAGGTCAGGGTTTCGGATATTTTTCGTATTTTCTGAACCCGACCACACGACTGAGCCTGATCACGGGAACCTCCATAAGCGGCTTCCAGATTCCGGGCGAACCCAATTTGCCCGTGCTGTACCCCATAAATGGAGTTCCCAGTTATCCTAATTCAGCCGATACCAGTGCTACCCAATTCGAGCAGAGTTATTTCGGTGTTCTAGCCCTCAAGAGCGCAATCGGTAAGCTCGACTACCAACTCGCCTATTTCAGCCGCTACTACAGCCTGAAGTACGATCCCGACCCGATCGCCGATCTTGCTTACAACGGTATCGCAGACCGGGTATTGAACACCGGCTTCCTCAACGGTCTCCAGGAAGATACTTCCTACCACCTGAGCAAGCAGCACACGCTCCAGGCCGGGTTTTACGCAAGCGGTGAAACCCTTGAGCAAGACAATCACGCGCGGGTGTTGCCGGTCTCAAACGGTGTGCCGGGCACCGTTCCGGAAACCGTGGTCGATGACTTCAACGGCAAGGCTTTGCTTTTCGGCATATACGCTCAGGACAAATGGCGCCCAATCGAAAGCCTCAGGATTACGCTCGGTGCGCGTTTCGACGCGATGGATTATTTCGGTTGGCAAACACAGTTCAGCCCACGGCTGGGCCTCGTCTATACGCTGACACCTACGACGACGTTGAACGCGGGCTACGCGCGTTATTTCCAGGTTCCACCGTTCGAGTCAGTCTTGCTCAAGACAGTGCAAAAGTTCGCCGGCACAACCGCCGAGCCCGCGGTCACTTCCGGGAACGACAAGATCAAGGCCGAAGATGACCAATTCTTCGACGCCGGAATAAGCCAGCGGTTGCCGCTCGGCCTGAGCGCGAGTCTCCAAGGGTTCTTCATGTGGGCGACGGACAAGCTCGACCTCGCGCAGCTCGGCAACACTTATATTTTCGCGCCGTTGCAGTGGCAGCACGCAAGGTTGTGGGGTGCCGATTTCAGTCTGGTAAAGAGCACCAAGCGGCTGTCGGCTTATTTCAACTTTTCGTACACGATCGCCCAGGCAAAGAAGATCGTCGCGGGACAGTTTCTCGCTGATTCCCCGGCGGAGCTGGCTTACGTGGCTGATCACTGGGTCCATCTCGATGACAATCAGACGCTTTCCTCGTCGGCCGGGGTGAGCTATCGCCGCTGGGGATTCCTTTTCAGTCTGGACGGCATCTGGGGTAATGGCTACTGGTACGGCTTTGCAAATGAAAAGCAGCAGCTTCCATACCTGCAGGTGAACGCCGCCGTCGGGCACACTTTCGCCGTCCCCAGGCTCGGTGACGTCGAGGGGCGAGTCAGCGTCGTGAACCTGTTCGACCACGTCTACCTGATACGGCAGGGCAGCGGTGTCGGCGTCTTCGCTCCGCAGTACGGGCCAAGACGGGCCGTATATTTCTCGATAAGCATACCGCTCGGTGCCGCGCAATCTGCTGTCAGGACACCTTGAGCCCGATCGAATCCCACCCAAGCCTGTCTGTGCATACGCTCATCTTTTCCGAGAAAGATTGCAAAGCGCCGATCATTCGGCATTGCTTGACGAGAGCCAAAGCTTCGCACGTCGCCTTTACGCAAAACTCCCGAAGATGGTCGGGAAAATAGACTCGGAGTCTGACTACCTTCGACCTCCAACGTCCCGAATGTATTATATGTCCCGCGGGACGGGCGATGATTGCCATGCTCACCTCCATGTTTGGCCGATGCGCAGGAAGGACCGCAACGGCATTGATGACTACGAGGTGGCTGGCGGCTCGTCCGGGACCCTCGGAAGTGAAAAGGGTGAATTTGGGTGCGACGCGTTGCAGTACGCAAAAGGCGTGAACATGGCGAAAACCTTGACGGAGGTCGCCGTTGGCCGGTCCTTCCACCGGCGGATGATGCCCGCGCGAGGCAACCCCGGGGGCTCAATGCGGTTTTGCGCTTCGCGCCATGGTCGATGCTGGCGGCCGGATGTGTCGCGGGAGCACTGGTCGGCCTGGGGATTGTCATCGGCCGTCTTGCGATGCCTATGCCGTCACACCAACCGATCCTGGTCAAGCTGATCGAACCACCACCCAAGCCGCCTGCGCATCCCGAGCATATTGCTCCCAGGAAAGTCGCGGTTGTTCATCCTCCGCAGCCCAGGAAGATCGTCCCTCCGAGGATTCGTCCGAGACCCGTGCCTCACCATGAAGTGCGAAAGCCGCCGGTTGCGTCCGTCAAGCCCCGGCGACCGTCACCTGTTACGGCACCGGTTGCGCCTGCTCCACCCCAGCCCCCGGTTGCGAAGTCTGCCGGAACCGGCAGTGCGCTTTCCGGAACCTCCAACTCCGGCGCTCGTGCGATATACGCTCCGCTTCCGAAAATTCCGCGTGATATGCGAACGAGTCCGCTCCATACGGTTGCCATAGCCCGTTTTGAAGTCGAGACAAACGGCAACGCGAACGTGAAACTGATCAAGCCGACGCCGTATCCGAGGCTCAACGAGTTGCTCCTGAAAACGCTGGGCGAGTGGCGATTTTTCCCAGCGCTGAAGCACGGACAACCGGTCGCATCGAGCTTTGATATCCGCATCCCAATCGTCGTCGACTGAATGGCCCCGTCCCGTCGCGCGAGCCGGGCGCCGCATACGGGGCGCTAGGTTTTGCGCCGCTAAAGATCTGCGGCGTACGTCCCCGGAGATTCTGAATCGGTGGGTTTGTTGGCGCGGATCGTTCGCAGTAGCATAGGCGGCTCGAATCCGGAGGTGTCAGGTGAACAAGGCGGACTTTTATCGCGAAGCGCGCAAAGACCTGCCCGGCCCACTCCACGGCGTGCGCGTTCTGGACGTAACCACTAGCTGGGCGGGTCCGATGTGCGCCTGCGTGCTGGCGGATTTAGGCGCCGACGTAGTCAAGATTGAAGCCCGTACCGGAGAAGTCGCCCGCCGGATGCATCCGTTCATTCCCGGCAAGGACAACGGGGTGAGTTTTGTTCACGCAACAGTGAACCGCAACAAGCGCGAACTGACGCTCGAACTCAGAAGCCCGGAAGGCCGCGACATTTTCATGAAACTGGCCGAGCGCTCCGACGTCATCGTTCAGAACTTTCGCCCCGGCACTTTCGACAAGTGGGGTATCGGCTACGAGCAGGTTCGGAAAGTTAAGCCCGACATCGTTTACGTGTCGATCAGCGGATGGGGTCAATGGGGCCCCGATCACGACCGTCCCGGCTACGACCCGATGGCGCAGGCTGCCGGCGGCTTCATCTCACTCAACGGCAGTCCGGACGGACCGCCGGTCAAAGCGCCGACGTTCCTGTGTGACGACCTTGCGGGACTGCACGGCGCAATCGGTGCGCTCGGCGCCCTCAGGCATCGCGATCAAACCGGCGAAGGACAGCACGTCGACGTCGCGCTGCTCGACGCGATGCTGTTTCAATCGAATGGATACCTTACGCTCGGTGCGCTTGGAATCCCGATCGGTCGATGGGGTAACGAGTTCAAGTTCTCCGTTCCGACCAACGTCTACCAGTGCCGCGACGGGCGCGTGATAGCCGGCACGCTGCTTGACACCCATTGGAAAGTGCTGGCGCGGATGGCGGGGCGGCCGGAACTGGCCGACGATCCGCGTTTCACCACTATCCAGGCGCGTGACGAGAACCGAGACGAATGCAATGCGGTGTTTGCCCGGTGGTGTTCGGAAAGGACCGTTGAAGAGGCGGTTGCGGAGTGCACACGCCAGGGTCTCGCATGTGCTGCCGTTCGCACCTACGAGCAGGCGGCACGCGATCCTCACGTTCATGAGCGCGACATGCTGCAGCAGGTTGAACTCGAGAACGGAACCGTCGCACCAATCACCGGTCCCGTGGCGAAGTTCTCGCGAACGCCGACCCGGGTTCGCACCCCGGCGCCCGCATTGGGCGAACATACGGAAGAACTTCTCGAAGAAATCGGGGTTGACCGCGAGACGCAACAGCGGCTGCGCGAACAAAATATCATCTAGAGCCATAGCGGATTGATGCTGTTGCGTCGAAGCGGCGGAGATTTCGGCGCGACGACTCTTTTCAGTTTTCTCCGCCCTCGGGTCGTTACTGAATCGGATTGCGTGTTGCTATAAGAAGCACCTTGCTTCTTAAGGACACATCATTCCGACTTCGTTTCGAAGTGAAAATCGCGCTGCGCCCCAGCCATTCCCCCGACAGGTTATGCAATTGCGTAATCGCGTCGGGTTCGTGAAACGTCAAATTGCAAATACATAACGGATTTAAGTCGTACTCGGCTTATACGCACGCAGCGCTGAAGGCAAAGTGTACCACCTGCCATCTATCCGACGCGCCAATCACCCTTGCTCGTGGCACGTCGCCTGCTAACAAGGGATCGCCTCGATCAAGCGAAACCGGCTGGAAACGCAGCCGCCCGAGCCGCGAAGTCTTGACGCATTGAATAGGCGCGAATACCAAGTTCGGCTTGGGCGCCGGGATCAGTGGACCCGAAGCAGAATCCTGTAGGTTTCCATCGCGGGCGAAGGAAAGTGCTCGGCAGGCTTGGTCGAAATTTCGCGGTTGTGGTTTTCAGGGGAGGCGGATCAGATGAAATACAGCTTTCCTGCGCTCTATTTCGAGGCAACCAGGCTTTGCAACCTGCGCTGCCCCACGTGCATGACCGGTAGCAACAACCCGGCTCTCGTGCGCAGTTCACGTAAAAAGGAACTCGACTTCGACGAGATACGCGATCTCGTCATGGCGCCGGCGAAGCGCCTGGGCGTTAAAGCGATCGGATGGAGCGGTGGCGAATTCCTGTTGCGCAAGGACGCGATGGACCTGCTGAGGCTCACCGTCGAGTTCGGCTACCAGTGCAAGCTATGCAGCAACTGCGAACTACTCGACCGCGACCGGCTCCTCGCTATCAAGGAGGCGACAGGAGGCAAGGTGACAATCGCGGTCGGCCTCAACTCGCTCACCGAACATAACGAATTTACCCGCAACGCTACGCCGGACAGGACCCTTGAGGTCCTTGAGTTGTGTGACGAACTCAAGATCGATCGCCACGTCATCGTGACCCTGTCCAAGGACAATACCGACGCCTTCGAGAGCACGGTCAAATATCTCGTGGACCGGCGCATTTCCTATAATCGTTCGCCGTTTGCGGGACGAGGCTCGGGACGCTCGATGTTCGAAAATCTCGCCTTCGATCGCGACGACCTGAAGGAATATTTCCACCCCGTCCTGCGCCGCCACGTAAACGGTTACGTAAGCTTCACGCCATTCTTTCTTTCGCCGGAGCTTCATGCGGAGGTGTCGGACGGCGCGAGCAACGGCACCGTGCCGCAAAACCCGCCCATCGGATGCTGGGTCGGCACCTGGCTGACGCTCAACGCGGAGGGCGATGTCTCCGTGTGCCCGGTCCTGACCGATTCGCTCAGCGCCGGCAACGTGCGCGAAAAGCCGCTCGACGTTCTGGTCGAGGAAAGCGAATTGTTCGCCCAACTGCTTGACCGCAGCAAGCTCAAAGGAAAATGCGGAATCTGCCGCTACCAGTACACGTGCGGTGGATGCCGCGCGATGGCCTATTACCACACCGGCGACTATTTGGAGTCGGACCCAACCTGCTATTTCGACCCGGTGGACCGAACGACGGTCAGCGAATACGAGGAAGAGACCTACCGGCTATTCAAGTATTACCTGATATT
>JBJKQX010000055.1:0-4892 GCA_046704965.1 Binataceae bacterium (SeqCode) | reverse complement strand
GACCCGCCAAACACTTTACCGGGTAACAACAATCGACAGTGGCGCGTCCCTTGCCGAATTTACGGCCCTGCTCTTCGGAGGTCTCGCTCGAAAATACAATCGAATCAGGCTTGATACCCAGTTCAGTGAGAAACCCCCACCAGAAACGATGGGTAGACCACATTCCGAGAACCCGCGGGATACCAATACGCAGTTTCTGTGCCGGTCCGGGGTCAGCGAAAGGCTTCATCGCGAACCGTCTCACCAAGGTTGGGATAGACACGCTTGATTTCCTCCAACCGCGACTTGACCTCGCGCATCTCGGTCACGTCCTCGACCAAGCCCTTGGGACACGAGTTACCACTGATTACTCGTTCCCATCCCGGCTCGAGAGGCAGCTTGCTCCATGGACGTCCGGGCGCACCGGGAAGGTGCACATCGATAAACGCACGCTTGCAGTTGACCGTGCACCAGCGGCATACCGTTTGCTCATTCGCAGTCGCTCTGTACGTGAGACTCTCTATACTGTCGAATCCGCGGAACGCACTCGGTCGCTCGGCACGCGACCATTCGATCGCGCACAGTGCGGCACCTATCGCGCCAGCCTCTCCGGAGTACGGATGAACATTAATCTCCGCGTCGGGAACCCTGGATGTTATAAAGTCAACTTGAGCTTTCACTACTGCGAGATTACGATGTGTACCGCCTTGCAGTACAAACTTAGTACCTACTGCGCGAAGGTTCTGAAGCTGTCCTGCATATACCCACACATTGAGTGGGAGTACAGCGGCGAGGGCGGTCATGATTTCTTCAGAGGACCAGCCTTTGCGCTGTTGGTTGACAATGTTTGACTGTAAAAAAACGCCGCATCCCATCGCAAGCTTCGGCATCGAGCGCGCCTTGAAGGCGCGTTCGGCGTATTTGTCGAGCGGGATGCCGTAGCGTTCGGCCACGCCCTGCAGAAAAGCGCCGTTTCCCGACGAACATTGCGAATTCAGGCGGAAGTCGGAGACCGTGCCCTGGCGCAGCATCATTATCTTGACGTCGGTGCCGCCGACGTCGAAGATGACGTCCGCGTCGGGGAAAAAGCGAAACGCTGCCGTGGCATGCGCGACGGTTTCGACTATTGCGACGTCAGCGCCGAGGATGCCCTTCAGGAGATCCTTGCCGTAGCCGGTAACCGCCAGTGCCGAGACCTTGACGAACCCGCTTTTGCGGATGTCGCGAAACAGCGTTTTGGCGTCCTCGATGGGGTTTCCTTTCGACAGCGTGTAGCAGCTGTAAAGGACCTCGCCTTCGGGCGACAACGCGACCGCCTTGGCGGTAGTGCTGCCGAAATCGCATCCGATCACCACCGGACAGTTCGCGGGGAGAATGCCCGCGTAACGACTCGGCGGGACGTCCGAGTGATCCGAGTGTGCGCGGCTTTCGGGTCCGTAGCGCGCCATGAATTCTGCAAGTTCTTCTTCGTCCGCGACCAGTCCGCGCCCGCCCTCGCGCGCTTTCTGTTCGATCTGCCCTTCCTCGACCCACCATCGGAGCCGTTCGGTGCCGCCATAAACGCCGGCCTCTTCGGTTTCGTCGCGCGCAACGTCGATACATCCGAGGCACGCGTAGTGAAGAGCGTCGGCGGGAACGTGAATCAGTTCGTCGGGCTCGCGATCATCCGGCAGCGCGACCTCGCGCTGAGTCCAGAGCGCGCGCAGATGATGCCGCCACGCCTCCTGCAATCCGCGGAAGAAAAGGTTGGGACCGCCGAGCAGCAACGCTTCAGGCATCGGAGTGTTGCCCTTGGTGAGGGTGGCGAGATTCTGATAGACGACCGCCTCGAACAGGCTCGCGATAATCTCCTCGACGGGCACTCCGCCCTTGACCAGGGTGTTGGCGTCGGTCTCGGCGAAGATGCCGCACTTGGCGCTGATCTTGTGAAGCGTGCGACCGCTGTAGGCCATCGCGGTCAGCTTCTCGGGCTCGATCTGCAACTTGCGCGCGGTCTTCTCGATAAACGCTCCCGTGCCGCCACTGCATACCGACTGCATATAGACCTGTTTGGTCTTTCCGGCCTCGGTGGGAGTGAAGAAAATGGTCTTCATGTCCTCGCCGCCGATTTCGGAGACGAAACGGACGTCAGGATGAAGCCGCTCAACCGCGGCTGCGACCGCGACCACTTCCTGCACAATCCTGGCGCCGACCATCGGGGCAAGCAGTCCAGCGCCCGTACCGGTCATGAAGACGCGATCGCGGCCGGGCCTCAATCTGCGCTCGGATTCCATCCGGGTGAGGAAGTCGAGCACTGTCTCCGCCTGGCGCGTGTTGTGCCGCTGGTAGTCGCGCCAAAGGACCGCGCCGTCCTCGACCATCACCGCCTTGACCGTGGTGGATCCCACGTCCAGACCGACAATTTTCATGGTCGCGCTCCCATCCTTGCGGCATGCATCACGGTATTCGCCGCCGTCCCTGCAATCCCGCGATGCGGGATACGATACGTGGCGCGCCTCATCCACGGCCGCTCGGCGATAAACTCGCGCACTCGCTCTGTTGTAAGCCCCGTGCGTTCGAGCGCCTGTTCATACTCGTGCTGCGCCCGCTTGCGGGCCTCGGTCAGGATCATCTGGCATCGCGAGAGAGCCTGCACCTCCGCGTCGCCCTTGATTTCGAGCGGCGCGTAAAGCAAATCCGGATACTTGCCCGTCACGTTCGCCATCGCGCCAACGCTCATCGTGTTGGGCAGACATCCGTAGGGCGAGAGTTCGCAAATCATGTGCGCTTTGTGATGGAGATGCGACCATAGAGCCTTGCCGATCAGCATGTCGCCCTCACCCGCCGCGAGTCCGTGATGGTAATACGGTGCGGCGAGACGCTGAATTTCGTATTGGTCGGGCATCTCGCGCGGAATCCCGCCGAGCGCGGCGCGCATCCTGTCGTACGTGCGCCGATAGATGACCTGCGCGGTCCTGATGGCCGCGGCGGTAATCCGTGCGTGCGAAGCCGTTGCCCTGCGCTCGCGCCACCACTGCGAGTTCCATCGCGCGAGATAGTCGAGCCAGATAGACACTGCGGCGGGATAGACCTCGGCGCCTTCCGACTCGAGCCATTTATGAATGTTGTAATTGGCTTCGCATTCGACGTGCTGGAGATAGAACTCGCCGGTTATCTTGACGACGGGCTTGACCCGGAGGCGGTCGACTTCGATCGCGTCGAACCGTTTGCGGATTTGCCGCAGCGCGCCGGCGAAGTAATCGGTCGTCAGATGCCACGCGAGCGAACCCCATTTGCGACCGCGATGGGGCCGGTTGCGGAATATTTCGTAGAGTTCCTCGACACTCGCCTTCGCGACCGCGTCGGTCTGCCCTGCCACGACTTCATAGGGTCGCACCTGGTATTCGAGGTCCTGCAACACGTCGGTACACAGGAGAGCCCACACGATCCCGAGAGTGAACGGCATGTTGACTTCGAGTCCGCCACCCTCGTCCGCGCCCTGATCCATTTTGTCCTGCTGCAGGAGAAACATGCGGAAGGCGTCGAAGCCGAGGTTTTTAAGGGCCAGTTCGTAGCTCTGATGGTATTGGCCGAAGCGGCATGCCCCGCACGCTCCGGCGGTGACATAAACGTAACGTTTGTTAACTTCGTCGGTGCCGAGGCGATCGGCTTCACGGCGCAGAAAGTTGGCAAGATTGCCCGCGGTGAAGCTGGTCGGGCAGCACTGGCCGATATCCGCCAATTCACGGCCGGTCAGCAGGTCCTGCGCGGTTGCGGGCGGCAGAGGACGCGCGTTGTAGCCGACGTTTTCGAGGGCGGCCTGGATTACACGCTCGGCGCGCCAGTGCAGACCGCCGAAAAGAATAGTCGTTGAAGGACGCTCTTCCGGCGTGAAAGGCCGGGGCACGTAGGAACGATATGGCTCGGTCATCGCTGAAGCCATCGGTTATCGTTTTCCCGGTCAGCGCGTCCGATGCGTGTCGGGTCAGGAACCGATTCGCCGGAGGTTCAGGACTTATGTGTCACAGGGCGTGAGCCCGAAAAACAACGCGAAGACTTCATCGTCCGGCGACGCAATTAATTGATCCCACGACGCAACGGAGCGGACATCACGATGGTTCGCTGTGGATCCTCCCCTGGCGCGAAGGGCAGCAAAATCCAAGCCACGAGATCGACACGCCGATGGCTATGCCAAGCCGGGCGACGAGGGACGGATTGGTGTTTCGAACGGAAACACAGCGAGGGATTTTGGTGCAAAACGGAAGCGAAGGACACACGATTACGAGCTATAGACATTTGGAGACAAAGTGTCACTTAGCGGGCTGAACAAGGACGTTTCGGGCCCTGATTTTCGGTTCCCGCTGGAGTGGCAATTTGATAGACGGCTCGAATGGTCCGTGCGCCGCTGACCGACGGAACCCGCGGGACACCTGAACGCCAAGCTCCAGCCGGATGCGGCCGAAGAGGGGGAGACTCCGGCGATGCGAGAGCGTCGAAGTGGAAGAGATGAAAGAAGTGAAAGCAGTGAGAAAAGTGAAAAACGGCGTGGGTGACGGTCAGGCGAAGACGGATTCGACTGCGGGTTTGATGGCGGACGGTATCGGGCGGCGGGCGTTTATTGGCGCGGGCGCCGCGGCGATAGCCGGAGCGGTTGTGGGCGGAGTGAGAGGAGTCGCGAAGGCAGCAGCGTCCGAAGCGCGGACGGCAGCCAACGCCTCATCCTCCAAGAACGAGGGTGCGCTGTTTCACAGGCTTCGCTTCGAAGGTGAAAAGGTCATCCCCGGTGATGCGGTCCGCGTCAGGCAGGCCGACATCCGGATGATACCGGTCGTGGGCGAAAAGTACCGGGTATGGACCCGGCGCGTGGGCAACGGCGGCACCAAAGTGCTGCTGCTTCACGGCGGACCGGGTTTCGATCATTCGTACCTGGAATG
>JBJKQX010000054.1:0-3487 GCA_046704965.1 Binataceae bacterium (SeqCode) | reverse complement strand
ACCCGACCCAAGCGAGGGAAGGGCGGACAGCCCGGCGACTGACGATGAGTCTACCAGAGCCGCGTACAACCGTTGAGAAGCTTCAGACCTCGCTGCAGACGAAAGCTAAGGCTGAACCGGCCTTTCGCTTCTATGCCCTCTGGGACAAGGTCTATCGCAAGGATGTTTTGCTGGAAGCCTACCAGCGTTGCCGGGCCAATGCCGGCGCGCCTGGGGTGGATCGCGAGACCTTCGAAGAGATCGAAGCCGAAGGCGTAGAACGGTGGCTGGAAATGCTGCAGGAGGAGCTGATCTCGGGGATCTACGCCCCACAGCCCCTCTTGCGCGTCTGGATACCGAAGAGCAACGGAGGCCAACGGCCTCTCGGCATTCCGACCATCCGTGACCGCGTGGTGCAGATGGCGGTGGTGCTGCTCATCGGCCCCATTTTCGAGGCGGACCTGCTGCCGCAGCAGTATGGCTTCCGTCCGAGACTGGACGCCAAGATGGCGCTCAGACGCGTGTATTGGCACGTGGCGCAACATGGACGGCGGGAAGTGGTGGACGCGGATTTGCGCGACTACTTGGATCTATCGTCACACTACACCTCAAGGTGTTTTGGGCGGACAGAAGAGGTCCGGAGTAATCGCAGGTACTTGTATTCTTAGGCCTTTTGCACGTCCGCGGTACACATGGACCGGCTTGAGCTCGCCGCGCTTTACACGCTGCAAGATAGTCTGCCGCGAGACGCCCAGCAGCTTCATTGCCTTGAACATTTTCACGTAACCCTCAGGCGCGTTGTCAACAAAGCGCGAACGCAGCTCATCGTTGAGACGGATGTGCCATGGCGCACCGGGTGTGATCTGCTCGCCGGCAATGAAGCCGTCATTGAGCCAGCGATGCAGAGTAGAGGGCGCGAGTCCGAGCGCGCGTGCTGCTTGTTCGATTGTCATGCACTCACCGTCTTGAGCTTGCTGTTTTGCCTCGAAGCACGGGATCTCCCAATGGGTCCGCAGGCTCGCCACGCGGTTGGCCGTAAACGGCAGTCCTGTGGCCGTTGTGCGGCCTTGGCGATTGAGGATGCCGGCGATCTTGGTGTCGGGATAATGTGCGGCCAGTCGCCGCATCAGATCGATCGTATTGTCGGCCGTGCGGATTGGTGAGGGATGCGAGCGCGGCAGCGCAACATCGGCCTCGCTGAAGAGTCCGCCGCGCCAGCGTAGCGTCAGGTGAGCGTTATATTTGTCGCGCTCGACCCTCAATGTGACATCCTCGAGCAGTGTGCGGAGCAATTCCTTGCGATCGCGGTCGCTCGTCGTGGGAGCGGACCAGATCCGCTCGAGGTCTTTACCGAGTGCAAGGATGGTGTTGCGTTGTTCGCTGGTAAGCGGGCGCGGCCGTGCATGCTCGCGGTTTGAGAGCTCGGATTCGGCCGCCTTCAGTTCCTGCAGGGCGCTTTCCCACTCCGTTTCAAGTCCGCGCGCGACCAGCCTATTCTCGGGGTCCACGGCGCGATAGCGTCGCTCAGCGCGCTGCGCATTGTAACGCGCACGCTCGACGTCGCGACGGAACTGTACGAGGGTGGTCTCGTGATCAGCTTCGAACTGCTCGATCGCTTGCAGCGAGGCCTCCAGTCCTGCCGGCGCGAGAGCCGCAAGGAACGCTTCGGTGACGGCCGCATCGATCTGTACACCGCCGATATTGAGGCAGTACTCGCCCCGGCCGTTGACGATGTTCTTGCCGGCGCAGTGATATCCAGGCGTGGAGTACCGGCCGCTGTAGTGTACGGCCAAGCGCCGGCCACAGTGTCCGCATACGGCGATGCCCTGCAGGAGCGCGGCGCCTTCTCTCACAGCTCCACCGCTTTGATGTGGTCGTGGTCGGGTGTTTTGAGCGAGCCGTTCCTGGTTCGCTTCGAAGGTCGCCCAGTCGATGTAGCCAGGATGATGATCGTGGATGAAGACGGGCCACTCGGTGCGCGCTCGCAGTTTGATGCGTTTGCGCAGCTGTCCGCCGTCATCAAGGTAGCGCGTCTGCTGCGTGCGGCCATACACGTAAACCCCGGCGTAGAACGGGTTCGTGAGAACCTGGTGGATCTTGGTGTAGGTTGGTGCGACCCATTGGATGTCGGTAAGAGTGTTCGAGTGCAGCGGAAAGCGCAAGCCCTGTGAGCGGAACCACAGCCACACGCGGCGTGCCGAGCCCATCTCGGCGAAGCACTCGAAGACCGCGCGGATCGCGGCTCGCACCGACTCATCAGGGTGCAGCAGCACCTCGCCATCGGCTTCGCCGCGCACCAGGCCAACCGGCAGACCGCGGTGCAACTCACCGCGCGCCGCCTTGTTGCGGATGCCACCGAGTAGGCGGGCACGCAGCACGTGCAGTTCCGCTTCAGACATTGTTCCTTTTAGCCCAAGCACCAACCGATCGTTGAACAATCCGGGATGATAGATCCCGTCACCATCGCCGATGAGCGTGTGGGTCAAGCCACACAGATCGAGCAGACGGTACCAGTCGGCGTTATTGCGTGCCAAGCGCGAGACTTCCAGTCCCAGTACGATGCCCACTTGGCAGAGGGCGATTTCTGCGGTCATGCGCGCAAAGCCGGCTCGCTCAACGAGCCCAGAGCCAGAAATACCGAGGTCTTCGTCGATGACCTTGACCTGATCACGTCTCCAGCCGAGGGTGGTTGCACGCTCGGCCAGTTGGTACTGGCGCACGGTGGACTCACGGTTGTGCTCGACCTGCGTCGTGCTCGACTGACGCACGTAGACAATCGCGCAGCGGCGCAGGTGGTCAGCGGTGATCTTGCTCAGTTCGTTCATCGTCGCGGACTCCGGGTGAGGCGATTACCTGGGCGATCAGTCGGGCGAGCCGCAGTACGAGACGGGCGCGCTGCTCGTCGTCGAGGGCGTCCCACACGGGGACGGTGTTTTGCTGGGGCGTTGCTTCGAGAAAGCTCAGCTGCTGCATGGCTGTCCTCCGATGCCGGCGGCGAGAGGGCAGTATCTGCAGAGTCCAAACGCCGCAACAAAGCGTTCACGACCGTTCGGGCATGCAGCAGCTCGGCGTGGCAGGCGAGGAATGCGGCTTGACTGCGCTGTGGGCTCGAAGAGGACGACTGCTGTGCAACATGCAGGTCGGTCCACCCGGCCGGTACTAGCGCACGAGTTCCGTCGGGCAGTACCAGCGTCAGATGCAGATCGCCGCCTCGATGGCACCAGCCAAGTACATCGAGCGCCGATCCCTCAAACGGGTGGCGCGGACGAACGATTGTTACCTGGCGGGGATAACCGTCGAGATGGTGGCGGTGGTGGGTAGTCTGTCGAGTGGTCTTTCGGCCTGGTCAACCACGACATCCTGATGGGGTTCATGGCCGAGCGGGTTGCCGACAAGCGTCTCCTGAAGCTGGTCCGCGCGTTCGGCGGGCGTGCTGGAGGGGGGCTGGTCAGCCGGACGGAAGAAGGCACGCCGCAAGGCGGCCCGCTCTCGCCGCTGTTGTCGAACC
>JBJKQX010000053.1:0-3290 GCA_046704965.1 Binataceae bacterium (SeqCode) | reverse complement strand
ACGCCTATCGCAACACCGCCGAGATAGCGCGGCAGGTCGATTTCGAATTCGAGTTCGGCAAGTTCCACTTCCCCGTGTTCGACGTCGACAAGGGCGTCGATCTCGATGAGGAACTGGAGCGTCAGGCACGCAAGGGACTGGCCGAGCGGCTCGACGAAATCCGCTCGCGCCATGGCGAAATCGACGCGAGCGTTTACGAGGAGCGTCTTAACCGCGAGCTTCCCGTAATTCGCCAGATGGGCTTCTCGGGCTACATGCTGATCGTCGCCGATTTCATCAACTACGCGAAAAGCATCGACATTCCCGTGGGTCCCGGTCGCGGCTCGGTGGTCGGAAGTCTGGTGTCCTACGCGATGCGCATCACGGACATCGACCCGATCGAGCACAAGCTGCTGTTCGAGCGATGGCTCAATCCGGGGCGCCATTCGATGCCCGATATCGACACCGACTTCTGCTATGAGCGGCGCGACGAGATGCACGATTACGTGCCCCGCAAATACGCCGAGGACCGCGTCGCGCAGATAATTACGTTCGGAACCATCAAGGGAAAACTCGCCATTCGCGACGTCGGCCGCGTGCTGGGACTTTCATTCGCCGAGACCGACAAGATTGTGAAGCTCTATCCCGCGCCCAAACAGGGACGCGATTTCTCGCTTGAGGCGGCGCTCGATATGGAGCCGCGGCTCAAGGAGGAGCGCAAGAAGCATCGCGAGCTGTTCGACTACGCGCTCAAGCTCGAAGGCCTGTTGCGCCATTCCTCGCGGCACGCGGCGGGAGTGGTCATCTCCGATATCCCGCTATCCGACATGGTGCCGCTTTACATGGACAAGGATCGCGGAGAAGGCACCCTCCCGATTACCCTGTATTCGATGAAGGGTGTCGAAGAGATCGGGCTGATAAAGTTCGACTTCCTCGCGCTCAAGAATCTCACGCTCATCAAGGATGCGCTCGACCTGATCCGAGCCGGCGGCAAGGACGCGCCCGATCTCAACCGCCTCGGCCTGGAGGACCCCGACACCTACCGGCTGCTTTCGCACGGCGACACCGTGGGCGTCTTCCAGATGACCGAGTCCGGGATGCGCCGGTTCCTGAGCGAACTCAAGCCGTCATGCTTCGAGGACGTCATTGCCGCGATCGCGCTCTACCGCCCGGGGCCGCTCGACGCCGTCGAGGACGGCAAGACGATGGTCCAGCATTACATCGACCGCAAGCACGGCCGCGAGGGCGTGCGCTACGACCATCCGTCGCTCGAACCCGTCCTAAAGGACACCTACGGCGTCATCCTTTATCAGGAACAGGTGATGCGTGCGGCTCAGGCGCTGGCCGGCTACAGCCTCGAACAAGCCGACATCCTGCGCGCCGCGATGGGCAAGAAGAAAAAGGAGGTCATGGAGAAGGAGCGTGTCCGCTTCATCGAGGGTGCGGGCGAGAACGGACTCGACCGCGACCTTGCCGAGACGATCTTTTCCAAGATCGAGACGTTCGCCTCCTACGGTTTCAACCGCTCGCACGCCGCGGCATACGCGCTCACGTCATACACCACCGCATATCTCAAGGCGCACTATCCCGAGGAGTTCATGGCGGCCCTGATGTCCATCGAAATGGACGATCAGGCCAAGACCTACAAGAACATCTCGGCCCTGCGCGAGATGCATATCGAGATTCTGCCGCCCCATCTGAACCGCAGCGGGGTCAAGTTCACCGTCGCCGACGGCGGCATCCGCTTCGGTCTGGGCGGAGTGCGCGGCGTGGGGGTGAAGACCGCGGAGGCGATAATCGCGGAGCGCGAGACGAACGGCCCGTTCGCGGATCTTGCCGAGTTCTGCACCCGTATCGGCTCGCAGGTTCTGAACCGCCGGGTGCTCGAAGCGCTGATCAAATGCGGCGCTCTGGATTGGACTGAAGAGACGCGCGCGGCCCTGTTCTCGCAGGTCGAGGACGCAATCAAGATTGCGCAGCGTTCGCAGTCCGACGCCCAGAAGAACCAGATTGGCCTGTTCGGTGGCGAGGCCGCCAAACCGACCATCGCGCCGCGTCGCGAGCCTGTCCCCGAGTGGGAATCCAAGGAAAAGCTCAAGTACGAAAAAGAGGCGCTCGGCTTCTACATCACCGCCCATCCGCTCGACAAGTACGATCGCGAAATCGCGCGCGTCAGTCGGCTTACGACCGCCGACCTTCCGGGTGCGCCCGACGGCAGTCAGGTCCAGCTTGCCGGCGTGGTGCAGGCGCTCAAGCTCAAGAACAACAAGGCGGGCAAGCGCTACGCCACTTTTGCGCTCGAAGATCGCGAGGGCGTGGTCGAGGCGATCGTATGGCCCGAGGCATATCAGAAGTACGAGCAGGCGATTCTCGGCGACGACCCGCTGATGGTGCGCGGCAAGCTCGACGTTGACGACGAGCGCGCGCAGATAATCGTGGACGAGATGCGGCCGCTTAATGCGGCACTGGTCGACGCAGTGCGCGAGGTGCGTATCCGTGCGCCCCGAAGCCGACTTTCAAACGGCGGACTCGACGCGTTGCGCTCCGCGCTCTCGCATCATCCGGGGCGCTCGACCACGTATCTGCATATGGCGATCGACGACGGGCGCGAAGCGGTCCTGTTGCTGGGCGACAATTTCCGCGTAAGTCCGACAGACGCATTCGTGGCCGAAATCGAGAAGGTGCTCACGCCCGGCTCGGTTGAGCTGCGTTAGTGCCTGCACGCGGAGCGTCGTGGATTCGCAACAGGTGCGTCTTTTGATAAGCTTTACTTGTTTGAAACACTCTTACGAGTTGCGAGGTTACGCCTGAGCGTTTCTTCAACCGATTCATTTAGCGCGCGGAAAACCGAACGGGCCGTTCTGGTCGGGATCGAACTCGGACAGCAGGATGAAATCAGCTCCGAGGATTCCCTCTCCGAGCTGAAAGCTCTGGCTGAAAGCGCCGGAGCCGAGGTCGCTTCGACGGTTACCCAGAAGCTCAAGGCGCCTAATCCTCACACGTTTATAGGGCGTGGCAAGGCTGCCGAGGTTCGGGAGATCGCTTCGTCAACCCATGCCAGCGTCGCTATATTCGACGACGCGCTTAGTCCTGCGCAGGCGCGGAACCTGGAGAACGAACTCAAAATCCGGGTAATCGACCGCAGCCAGCTCATACTCGACATCTTTGCCCAGCGCGCCCGCACGCTTGAGGGCAAGCTGCAGGTCGAAATTGCACAGTTGAGTTATCTCCAGCCCCGGCTCACCCGCCAGTGGTCGCACCTTTCGCGCGTTCGCGGCGGCGGCTCGGGCGCCGGGATGGTCGGGACTCGT
>JBJKQX010000052.1:0-8401 GCA_046704965.1 Binataceae bacterium (SeqCode) | reverse complement strand
GCACAGATGCATGCTGGCGATGTACTGGATGTCGCGGCCCGAGATGAAATCGCGGTCCATCTCTTCGACCTCCAGCACCGTCTTGCCGTCCAACTTGACCCGTCCGATCACGCGGTCGTGACGCACGGTCAGACTGACGTCGCCTGTCGCCACCGGATAGCCCCACCAGGCGGCCAGTTCCTTCGCCGCGGCCTCGTTGTTCACGTAGCTTTTGAGCACGTGACCTCGCGGCCTGACCGCGGTGCGACCCGCGATTCTGACTTCCGCTATCACAAACGGCCCCACCGGGCTTTCCGGATAAGTAACTACGTTGAAAATGGCGTAGGCCGGAATCGCGGGATGCATCGTGCGCGGCAGCAGCATGTCGGCGGGGTCGTCCTCGATCTCCATGTGCAGTTCGAGAATCTGCGCCCCCTTGAGCGTCCAGGTCTCGGTCCCGTAACCATTTATCGTCGAAACCGACTTGGCCCAGCTATTGAGGTCAAGACTTCCGAACCGCGGCATCAGCGTCCTCCGGCAGCCGCGGCGGCCTGATCCGCGCGGGTCTGAAATTTCGGCATGACTTCCTTGGCAAACAGCCTGAGACTGTTCAATACCTGCTCCTGCGGCACGGTCTCCATCGCGTTGAGCAGGAAGTTCACGTGGTCCACGCCAACCGACTCCCATTGCTTGAGAGCCCGGATGATGCGGTCGGGGTTTCCGATCGAGATACCCTCGGGAGCACCCGACTGGTCGCCCGGTCCCGCCGCTTCCTGCCTGAGCGAGGGCAGCAAGCCTAGCGACGGATAGGACTTGCTCGGAAACGCCTCGCGCGCCGCGACCAGTTGCGCCGCAAGATAATTGAACGTGCCGGTAAGGCGGCGTCCCGTCTTCACGCCTTCGGCGTCGTCTTCGTGGCAGAAGAGAAAGTTGACGGTTGCAACCTTCTCGTTGACGACCTCGCCGACCGGTTCGCAGTTGCGGATTATCCGGCGATAGTTCTTGACCTTTTCCTCCTGCTCCTTGAATCCGCCGAAGGTAAGTCCAAGCGATCCCATTCCGCGCTCCGCCGCGTCGATTTCGGTGCCGGGGCTGGTAACCGCAACCCACATCGGAGGATGCGGCTTCTGGTAGGGTTTGGGCAGGATAGTCCGCGTCGGCATCGACCACGACCGTCCCTGATACGAATAACGATCCTGCGTCCACATCTTGGGCAGGCAGTGAACGATCTCGTCCCAGGTCTTCTTGGTCTCGTCGGGATTGACGTTGAAGCCTGCCAGCTCGGTCCACGTTGCAGAGCGTCCGGTGCCTACTTCAAGGCGACCGCCCGAGAGAATATCGAGAACCGCGGTACGCTCCGCGATCTTTATCGGATGATTGAACTCGGGCACGCACACCACGATTCCGTGGCCGACCCGAATTTTCTTCGTCACCATCGCGCACGCGGTGAGAAACAATTCCGGAGCGGGACAATGTGAGTATTCTTCGAGGAAGTGATGCTCAACCGCCCAAACGTTGCTGAAGCCAAGTTCGTCAGCCAGTTTTACCTGCTCGATGCACCGGTCGTAGACCTGTTTTTCGGTTTCGTTGGTCCATGGACGCGGCACCGAGATCTCATAGAAGAGACCGAATTTCATGGACAATACCTCCGCATACCGTTCGTTTAGCTTACTTCGGGGGTATAACAAAAGCCCCGCCAAACGCCTCAATAGAACCCATTCGCCACGTCGAGCGGTCCCGGTGACGGGTCGAAATTCGCGCGCCTGAATCGTCCGAGGGCCACACGGATACCCCGTTCAAGCCGTGCTCTGTTCCTCTCGTATCAGGCTTCCACCCGCGCGCTCGCGTCCGACCAGTACCACGAACGCGCCGATTATCAGCACCGCGGTGCCGACGATCGCCAGCGCGACGTTGTATCCCGTACGCTCAGCGATAAGCGCCTCGACGAATGCGGCGTTGGCCGCGAACAGGACACCCAACTGATAAGTGATACCCGAGAACAGGCCGCGGACCTCGGGCGGCGACAGTTCCGCAAGATGGGCCGGAATTACGCCCCATGCGCCCTGCACCATGAACTGCATCAGGAAGGCGCCAATCGTCAGCAGCACCAGCGAGCGCGGCACTATCCATAGCGGGACTATCAGGACGCCGAGTCCCAGCGCTATCGCCATCGAGCGCCTGCGTCCTATCCGGTCGGAAAAGAAACCGAAGACCAGTCCGCCGGCAAGCGCTCCGAGATTATAAATGATTGCTATAGTCGCGATCGTGCGCGCGTCGAGTCCGCGGGTTTTCGCCAAAAAGGTCGGATACATGTCCTGGGTGCCGTGCGACACCAGGTTCATCATCGTCATCAGCACCACCAGATAAACGAACAGTCGCATGTTCGACCAGATGGTTTTCAAGATGGCGCGCGGTTCCGGCCGCGTGCGTTCCCACGCTTCGGACTCCGGCACTTTGGTGCGAATATAAAGGGTCAGAAGTGCGGGCACGCCGCCCAGAAAGAACATCGCGCGCCATCCGAAGGCAGGAAAGACCAGGAAGTAGGCGGCAGCCGCGAGCAGATAGCCGACCGCGTAGCCCTCCTGCAGCACGCCCGAGAAAAACCCGCGCCATCGCGCCGGCATCGCTTCCAT
The DNA here is from genome assembly GCA_046704965.1 of Binataceae bacterium (SeqCode). Taxonomy (GTDB): domain Bacteria; phylum Desulfobacterota; class Binatia; order Binatales; family Binataceae; genus DTIX01. Next base: position 5,789 of record JBJKQX010000052.1, on the reverse strand, counting down.
CGCGAGCGACGCCCCGACGCCCCACTCCCCGCCCATCCCGATTCCGTATAGCGCGCGCAGGATAAGGAATATCGTGAAGTTGGGGGCAAGGCCGCTCAGAACCTCGATGACCGAATAAAAGATAACGTCGGCCATCAGAGGGATGCGCCGCCCGTAGCGGTCCGCGATCCATCCGAAGATGAGCGCCCCCACCGGCCGCATCATGAGCGTCGCCGTGATGGTGAGTGCGATATCCGCAACCGTGACGTGAAAGTCCTTCGCGATAGTCGGAATCAGGAAGATAAGAACGAAGAAGTCGAACGCGTCGAGCGTCCATCCGAGGAAGCTCGCGAGCAGAGTATGTGCCGCCTCGCGCGAGGTCATCGCGCGTGGCTTGTCCGACGGCGCAGGCGATACGTGGGTTGCCATGGCGGTCCTCTTTTTAGTCGAACCGCCCCGGCTATGCCATGAGAATGCGTTGATCCGCGGACCCGCGCGTGGTCAGGTCTCCGCTCCGAAGCGACCCCACCTGAGCGCGAGGCTTGGAAGAACGATCAGGTTGAGCGCGGTCGAAGTCAGCAATCCGCCGAGAATGATGATTGCCATCGGGCCCTCGATTTCCCGGCCGGGGTCGCCCGCACCCAGCGCCAGAGGCAGCAAGCCCAGGCCGGTGACGGTTGCGGTCATCAGGATAGGCGCGACCCGTTCAGAAGCGCCGCGAATGGCTGCTTCCAGGCCCCAGGTCATACCCTCTTTTGAAACCAGATGCTCATAGTGCGAGATGAGCATGATCGAGTTGCGAAGCGTGATACCGAAAAGCGTAACGAAACCAACCAACGCGCCGAGTGAAAGAGGCGTGCCGGTGATGAACGCGACCAGAACCCCACCCGCAAGTGCAAATGGCAGATTGGACAGTACCAGCAGCAGGTTGCGGTAGTTCATCATCACGACAGAAAGCAGGATGACTATCACCAAAGCGGCGATGACCGCGTAAACCAGCAATTCCCGATGCGCTTTTGCCTGGGCTTCCGCAGTCGCGGTGAACTGGAAGTAAGTACCGGCGGGGAGCTTCACTTTGGCCTGGATTTCCCTCCGTGCCTGGCGGACGAAAGAGTTCGGGCTTCGCCCCGATACGTCGAGCGTTATGGTTTGCACCCTGCGTCCGCCGTTGTGCAGGATTACGTAGCGCCCCGATTGTTCGTAAACGTCGGCGAGTTTGCCGAGCGGAACATAATTCCCGGCGGGGCTTTTCAGTGGGAGCGCGGCAATCTCGGTGGGGCTGTGACGCTCCGAGGCATCGAGGATGACATTGACGTTAAAAACCTCATTGCCCTGGTACACCTGGCCCACATCGGTTCCGCCAAAGGCCGTGTCAACGGCATCCAGCACGGAGACCGGCTGAAAACCCCAGCGCTCAAGCTCTTTGGGAAGCAGCCGGACAACAACCTGCGGAGTACCCGGAGGCGACTGAATCCGCACGCCGCGCGCGCCCGGAATCGAGCGCAGCACCCTGGCCACCTGCTCTGCTTTGCGGTCCAGCACGCTCAGATGCGGCCCGTAAAGGTTGAGGACCACGGCAGCAGTATAGCCTGAGATAATCTCTTCCATCCTTTCCTTCAGGAAAGTGTCGACCGTGAAGGTGACGCCGGGGAAATTCTTCAGCGCCGCGTGAATGCCCGCCAATGCCTCCTCATTCTGTCGGCCATTGAGATGCGGCTTCAGGGCCACATCGATTTCACTCTGGAAGGGACCGCGCGTCGAAGAGAGGCTGGCGCGTCCGATTTTCTCCCCAACGTCGGCGACGTAGGGAACCTTCATGAGAGCATTGTTGACCCGCTTGCCGAGGTGCACCGAGTCTTCGAGCGAGCCACCGGGCAGCCCGACCAAATGAACGATGTACTCACCCTCGCGGAATGGCGGCAGAAACGACGAACGGAATGTGGGCAGCACCACGAGCCCGGCGGCGACCAGCACCCCAACGGCAGCGATGACGAGCACGGGCCGACGCTCGACGAAAAGCAGCATGTGGCGATAACGGGCCTTCAGCCAGCCCACTATCGGAGGCTCCTGCTTGGCCAGGGTTTTTCGGCCAAGCAGCACCAGGCAAAGGGCCGGTGTGACCGTCAGCGCCACCAGCAGAGAGGCCAGGATGGACAGAATGTAGGCGACTCCCAGCGGCCGGAAGATCGCGCCCGCCATCCCGCTCATCATCAGGACAGGCACGAAGACCAGAGCAACCGCAAACGTCGCGTAAACGACCGCGCTGCGAACCTCAATAGAAGCGTCGAAAATAACAGGAAGGATCGGCCGGGGATTTTCAGCGTGGAGGTTTTCGCGCAGACGGCGAAGGATATTTTCCACGTCGATCACTGCGTCATCCACCACTTCCCCGATGGCGATGGCCAGGCCGCCGAGCGTCATGGTGTTGAGCGTGTAACCCATGTGGTTCATCACCATGACCGCGACGAGCAACGAGAGAGGAATGGCCACGCAGGAAATTGCCGCTGTTCTGAAATCAAACAGAAAAAGGAAAATGACGACGACTACCAGGATGGCGCCGATGGTGAGCGAAGATCGAAGGTTGCTGAGATCGGTTCGGATGAAATCGGCTGGGCGGAAGATATCCAGGTTCAGATGAATGCCTTCACGGCGCAATGCCGGGCGCAGACCGTTGAGCACCCGATTGATTCGTTCCGAAACGGTGAGCGTGTTGGCTCCGTACTGCCCGTTTACCCGCATGACGATGCCGGGCTTTCCGTTCACGAGCGCGGTGCCGATGGCGGGCTCGGGTGCTTGCACCACGTGGGCCACCTGGCCAAGGGTGACGTTCACGCCGTTGCGATGAACCAGAACCGTGCTGGCCAGTTCCTTTGTGGTGAGCGACTGGCCCTCGGTGCGCACGATGAAGCGCTGGTTTGGGGTGCTGATGAAGCCCGCGCCACGCACGGCAGTCGCCCGCCGCGCCGCCGCCAATACCTGGCTCACGCTCAGGTCGTATTGCATCAGGCGCCGGGGGACGAACTGGATTTGATATTGCTTAATCTGGCCGCCCCAGGTGGCGACATTCGTCACACCGCGCACTGCGAGCAAGGCCGGCTTGACGATCCAGTCGGCAGCGGTCCGCAGTTGCATCGGCGAAGCCGTGCTGGAAGTCATGCCCAGCTCCAATACGTCGCCGGTCGAACTCATAAGAGGCGACATAAGCGGCGCATGGACACCGGCAGGCAGTCGCCCTTCGAGCGTGGCCAACTGCTCGGAAATCAGTTGTCGGTCGCGATAGATATTGCTGCTTGGATTGAAAACGACTTGAACATCAGACAGCCCCCGAAGCGATTTCGACATCATGGACTGGATACCCGTAACGCCATTGACGGCAAATTCGATCGGCTGCGTCACCAGCAATTCGACCTGCTCGGGCGAAAGTCCCGGGGCCTGGGTCCTGATCGAAACGACCGGAGGGGCGAACTCAGGGAAGACGTCGTACTTTGCCTGCGCCAGAGAGTAGATTCCGTAACCCAGAAGCGCGGCTGACAGCGCCAGAAGGATGCCCCTGCGCTGCAAGGCAAAGCGAACGATGGCCTTCAGCATCTTAGTCGTCACCCCCCACAGCAGTGCTATGCGAGGGTTGCACGGCCTTCAGTTCGACCGAGAGAATTTGCTCGGCATCCTGTGTCACGACAGAACCGCCGGGCTGAAAACCTTGCGTGACAAACCATCCGCCGAGCGTGGGAATGCCGGTTGTCACATGGCGTCGCACGAAACGATCCGGCCCTGTGGCAACGTAGGCCCAAGCTTCCCCGTACAACCACACCACCGCGCTCGAGGGCACGATGACTCCGTTCCTGAGTGCGCCTCGCCCGAAACGCGCAACCAGATTGAGGCCGGGTGCCAGCCCTGCTTTTGCCTGGCTGACGTAGAGATATCCCACTCCCTGGACACGCGGGTCCACTTGCGGCAACGGCGAAACCAACCGGGCGTAAGAGAGCCCGCCAGTCGGCAACCTGAAGTCCACTTTCAGGGGTGCTGCCAAAGGCTCATCCCGCGCCACCGTCGCCTCAATCAGCACATCCTGGCGGCGAAGCACACGCCGCAGGCCGCTTGTGTCATGGACCATCCATTTCGTGATGACCGCCCCCCAGCTTCGGCGCACGGCTGCGGTGGCAAGGGAAAGATTCTCGCGCGCCAGATGCACGTCGATCCTGTCGCTGCGATAAACGCCCGCCGCGGCCTGCGCGGCCTTCTGCGAAACGTTCTGGTGCTCGCGGTAAAGCCTTTCGAGCCGCTGATATTCGCGTTTCGAAACTCCGGCGGCGATTTCGGCCTTCTGCAACCGGGCCTCGGCTGCGTTGTACGTGGAAACCATTTTCGCAAGTTTCCGCACCGGCAGGACCGTCGCCGGAAGTGTCATCTGTTTACGTTCGCGCGCCGCCCGAAGAGGGGCTTTACGAATCCCCAGATGAGCTTGCATCTTCGGGCTCAGATAAACGGCGACCTGGTCGCCATCGCGTTTGACCACAGGCGACGTTGCCGAGGCGATGGCTCGATGCGCCGAGTCGCTGGCGAGGGTATGTGCCAGGCTGCTGCGAGCGGGAACTAAAGCGAAGAGGGCGAGCAGCACTACGACGGCGAGCCATTGGTGAATTCTTCCCTTCATCGGACCCTCTTGCTTGATTCATTCCCGACACAAGAAACGTGGGCTGCGCTCAGCGCGGCTCCTGTTTGGGCCTCGTAGGCGCGGCACTTTGACCCACGCGCCGGAATCCCTCTGAAGGCGCCCGCGACCAATACGCAGATAAGAACGGTCGCGGCATGCTGCGAGCCTGTGCCCATCAGGTTTTGTCCTTTCCGGTATCGGGTTGCGAACCCGTGTCGGCTCGCGGGCTCGGCGGGAGTTCGAAGGCTTTCAGGTGATTCGGGCCAAGTGGATGCTCGACGGCGTCTTCGAGAGCGCCGAGCGCCGTCTGCGCGTTGCCGAGCGCCGCGAGCGCCGACTGACGTGCCGAAAGAGCCGCGAGCTTCGACGTCTCCATCGTGAGCGCTCCGCTTTCACCCGCCGCGTACGCGTTGCGAGCGGCCACAAGGCGACTCTGCTGCAGCCTTTCAGAACGACGCGCTTGCGCCAGTACGCCCAGCGCACCGCGATAGCCCGCGAGCGCCTCGGCCGTTTGCGCGATTATCCCGTCCTGAAGCGCGGCGAATCGACGCGCCTGCTCCGTGCGACGCGCCCTCGCCTGCGCTATCGGACCTTGGTTCTGGTTCATCAGCGGAAGCGCGATTACAGGCAGCAGCTCGAAGGTATTGTCACCAGTGCCCCAACTGTAGCCGCCGCCCAAATTGATATTGGGATATTGGCGCGCTATCTGCAGCTTCAAATTCTCGTCGGCGGCTTCGTACTCAATCAGGGCACGGCGCAGGTCGAGCCGGTTGAGCATCGCCAGACGCTGAATCCGCGCCGGCGCGAGGCTGCTGGCAACGGGAGGGTTCATCATGCCGCGCCACATGAGGTGAACCTTGCGCAGCGCGCTTACGGGAACTCCCATCGCCGCGGCGAGACGCGTACGCCACTGCGGAACACTGCTTTGAGCCTGCGCCATCCTGAGTCGCGCCTTGGCGAGATTCGCGAGCGCCAGCGTCAGAATGGGCTGCGCGGCTTCGCCTTCGCGAACCCGCTCGCGCAAATACCGAGTTATTGCCGAATCCGTCCGTACCTCGGCCTTGACCAGCTTAAGGCTGATTCGGGCCATCAGATAATTAAGCAGAGCGCTCCGTACCCGGCTTCGCACGGTCCATGCGACCCGCCCCATCGAGAG
>JBJKQX010000051.1:0-5286 GCA_046704965.1 Binataceae bacterium (SeqCode) | reverse complement strand
GGTTCAGCGGTGACGCTAGCGTTTTCACTCATGTGCCTGTAGCTCCATTTCGTTTCTCCAGCTCGGAGTCATCAGGAAGCCGGTCGCAGTCTGGAGAAGAGCGTCTGCATCTTGCCTTGAAGGCCTGCGGCGACGCCCATGTCGGAGACACTGAGCCGTCCGCCCATCATCGCGGCCATCGGCGCGAGCTTGGCCTGGCTTATGGCCTTCAGGTCGTCGATGGTGAGGGTCAGCGTCAGATCCGCCGGTTTATCCTCATTGGTGACTGATCCACCGTCGACGTATATGAACCCCTCCCCCTTCAGATTGAATTTAAGCGTTTTGCCGAGACCGCAATCGACGCCTACTGCCGCTTTCATGGATTCGGTCAACTCATCGAGGCGCGACATCGCCTCCCCACCATTCACAGCTGTTTCCGCCGGCCCCTGCTTGGCGAGCCGCTCTATGTTTAATCGGTTCTCGTCCGGATGACTTTCAGCTCTGTCGCTTGACCCACCAGATCGCCGACGGCTTGAGGCTTCTACCTTGTGCAAAAAACTCGTGAAGCCATCGCCTGGTGGCGCTATCGAGTTTTCCATCATTATCAAACTGATTTGCCCCCGGTGATATTCGCCATGAATTGTCACGTGCATCAGCATTTCTTCGCGCGACATACGGCCCTGCAGGCCATCGGTAAACATAAAGTCGATGCGCGCGGCCAACTGCCCTTGATCCAGACGTGATACATAGTCGATGTACCACTGATCGCTTGTCTTGATGGCTTTGGACAGTTCTTCCAGCGATGGGGCATCACTTGTGTTGGGCGAGGTGTATCCGTGCTCAACTCCCGTCAAGTTTGCTGCGAAGATCCGGTCAACAACATAAGTGTGGCTGAGGACTCTGACAGCGATCTCCTTTGCAGGAGAGGCGTCGTCAAATTGTCGCATTGTCGCGACCATCTCGTCGTTGGCCTTTGCCTTGTAACTGAAGACCCGTTCAAGCGTGCTGACTTGATCCATGTTTTTTCTCCATAGCGAACTCGTCCTCTCGGGCGGGTCATTTCTATCAGATTGGTTGTGAAGGCTTCCTTGCGGTCACCGTACGGGCGGGAGGAAACGTCCAAAAGCTGAGACCTGAGATTTCCACATCAGTCATATCCGACTTACGCAACTCCTCGGCGTAGAACCTGACGACTGCCCCCGCAAGGCCAACGATGAAAATCGCGCGAACGGCTCTGGGAGCGTCGAGCCCGTAGTCGGGGGCTTGTTTGCTCATAGCTCTGCTACCTGCGTGCGCGGACACCGTCGTGATGTGCGTTCTCATCATGGACAAAATATAAGCTATCACTCATAATTGAGAAACTCGCATTTCGAGTAGATCCATATGGCGCGGAAAGTTCAAACAAACCCCAGAAAATCGGCCTCTCAGGAGAGATCGCGTGCAACTGTCGATGCGCTTATCGAAGCGACTGCTCGCCTTTTAGTGAAAGAAGGCTACGACAGAGCCAGCACCAACAGAATTGCCGAGGTCGCGGGGGTCAGTATCGGTTCATTGTACCAGTACTTCCCGAGCAAGGAGGCGTTGGTCGCAGCGGTTATTGACCGCCACATGCAAGAAATTGCCGATGTGACTCGCAACGCCCTGGTCAAGGCTGCTGCGCGCCCGATCGAGGTCGCGGCGCGCGAATTCGTTTCAGTTGCAATCGACGGTCACCGCGTCAATCCCAAGCTTCATGGCGTCCTTGCGGAACAGGTCCCACGTGTTGGGCGGCTCGAAAACATCGAGGCTATGGGCCGAGAGGCTTATACACTGGTTCGAGGCTATCTCGAGGCACATCGAGATGAGATCGATGTCGCCGATCTCGATCTCGCTGCCTTCGTCTTGGTGACAGTAGTGGAAGCGCTGACACATGCGGCAGTCCTGCGTCGCCCGGATATCCTAAGCGACGAGAAAGCAGGGCGGTTTGTGGACGACGTAACGCGACTGCTGGTCCGGTATCTGCGAACGTCGCGATCTGACGACGAAGATGCGGAGTTCTCTTTGCGAGGGAGATCGCGTAGCGGCACGGCAGCGCGGCCGCCGTCGTCAAAACCGGTTTAGAGTGCGACAAAGCCGGATTTATAGGCACTAACCGACGACACCAAGCCGACAATCTCTGCCATTTCCAACGCTGCGTACCTATTTCGGCGAGAAATACCCGAGCTCCCTGCACAGGATCTGATACTTTTGTTTGCGCTCATGGCCCCATCAGCTCAAGCAAGTGTCCAGCGAGGAACTGTGGTAGTCGTTGGAGTCGTTCAATTTCATACGCCACGATGGCGTTGTTGACCCGCTTGGCCCGGCCTTCGCGCGCTTGCTTTCTACCGAGCTGTGATCGGAGAGTTGGGCATGGCCAATCTGCCGCTCGTCAAGGTGCCAATCGTAGATTACGGCGCGGAGCAATCCGCGATGGAGCGTTATCGCAGAGAAGGCGAAGAGCGCGCAACGCGGCTCGGTAACCGTGGGCCTCTGCGCCTGAATCAGGACGGCAGGCCCGATCCGGCGATTCTGAGCGCATACTCGCGCTGTGGCTTCTACATCTTCGAAGGATTGCTCGGCGACGAAGAACTGAAGGACATAGAGCGAGACGTCGCGGAGATGCTGGAACGCGCTCCGGTGACGAAGGGAGCGACGGTCGATCGTCACGGGCGTCCCGCCCTCTCCTCGGATTGCAAAGCACAAAATATCAGCTGGGTCAGGCCTCTTTCCGATCCGTTCGGCGGTACGTCGTTCGCCAACGGTCGGCATCCGGCAAAGATGAGTGAGCCCATACCTCCCAAAGAAGCGCCCGAGTATGTCCTCCAGCTTGTGCTCGGCTCACTGCAGTTTTCCGACGCGTGCCTACGGCTCTATGGTCATCCACATCTGCTCGCCGTTGCCGAAGCCGTAAACGGTGAAGACTTCACTCCATTCAACGAAGCGGTATGGGTCAAACAGCCTGGTCTCGGCGGTTCCGTAGCCTGGCATCAGGACGGATGGACGCATTGGCAGAGCCCGACTCTCGATGAGGGCACGCACGGCTTCAACTTCATGGCGCAGCTCTACGGTTGCAACGCGACCAACGGCCTGTGGGTTGTTCCGGGTTCCCACCGGATTGGCAAAGCTGACATCAAGGCGATGGTCGATGCGGCCGGTTCGGATCGCTTGCCCGACGCGGTTCCGCTCATCTGTGGGCCAGGTGATGTAGTCATCTGCAATCGCCAGGCGATTCATGGATCGTTTGCGAACACCTGCGAGGATGTTCGCGTCACGATCAATTTCGGTTTTCATCGCCGCGGCTCGGTGCTCGGGGTGGTCAGCGGAGGGGTGCACAATGAGGTAGCAACTTACGATGACCGGCGTATTAGTGAGCGCTCGCGACTTATCATGTACGCGATCGACGCGCGCAGGCAGCGCTTTCCCGACGAGAAGCCTTACTGCTACAAGCCGCTCGCGGCGCAAGAAGATCAGTATCGGTGGAAGCCCGAAATGAAAGCGAGTCTGAAAGATTACAACCTGCTCGACCTTGGAATCTGACCGACTTCGCGGATCTGTTAAAAGACGATCAGAGTCTCAGCAGGCTTCGGCAACAACCAATTTGCCCGGTCCAAAATTTCGAGCCAGCCAAAATCCGGTGATTCCTGCCTCAACGTAGTCGGGGTGTCGCACGCGCCGGGAGGTGTTCTCCGGGTCACAGTGCGATCGAAAATCGCGCGCGGACGCGCCGATTTTTCGCGATTCTCCGAAATGTGGGGAAACTTAGAGACTGGATGGTGGATGACGCAGTCCAATGCGAGGCGCTCTCTGTCAACCGGTTGACACTATACAGCGGTTGACGGGTAGCGGCAGGAAAGAACGAGGCCGCATTTGAAGCGCTCAGGCACCGGCCCTGTACACGAAGCTTTCATCCTGAACCGCGTGACCGATATACCGGCATCACATTCCGCGATCCGGGCGTGCGACGTGAATGTTCTTCAGGCGAGCGACGGATTTTGTTTGATTTTCCCGAGAAGGCGTAACAATCCGTCGAGAATGCTTATTGGATGCGGAGGACAGCCGGGAACAAAGAGATCGACGGACAAAACAGCTTCCGCACCATTCAAAACTTCCACATGATCGCGAAATGGACCTCCGGAAATCGCACATGCACCGACCGCGATCACAATCTTCGGGGCAGGCACGGCCTCGTAAGTCTTCTCGAGCGCGAGCCTCATGTGGCGAGTAACGGGACCAGTGATCAAAAGACCGTCCGCATGGCGCGGTGATGCGACGAACTGGATGCCGAAGCGTCCAAGGTCGAACACGACGGTATTAAGAACGTTGACGTCCGCTTCGCATCCGTTGCATCCGCCCGCGCTGACCTGTCGGAGCTTGAGCGAACGACCGAGAACGCGATGAATCTCGTCTGCCATGCGGCGAGCGAGTTTCAGGGTCTGTCCAGCACCCACAATCAGGTCGGCTCGCTCGGTCGTCGCAAGGCGGTATTCTCGGCTGAATTTAATCGCCCCTTGCGGACAGGCGCTGGAACACTCCGGGCAAAAGAGGCATCGGCCGAGATCTATGCTCAGCTTTCCATCGTTGGCTATTGCGTCGGTCGGGCATGTGTCAACGCAGGCTTTGCAACCGGAGAGACACTGCGACTCATCAATTGTCGGCAGACCGCGGGATCGGTCCGGGAGATTTGGCTCGGCTTGCGGAAATGGCAGCGTGCGTTTGCCCTGGCGCAGTCGCGTGATTAACAAACTCGACACCGTCTCTCCTTATAGATCGTGGCCACAGTAAGAGAGATTGAAACTTTTGTTGCACAGCGGAAAGTCGGATATCTGTTGGTCGCGCATGGCAATCGCCAGGCCCATCCAATTGCGAAATGACGGATCGACGACCTTGTAACGAGCGAACCGCCCGCTGCCGTCAGTGATAGCCACGTGAGCGATCTCCCCCCGCCAACCTTCGATTAGAGAAACCACCAGATGCGCGGGTCGCAGCGGTCCCACCGTCGCACGGCCGGAGCCGCGAGGTAAGGAGGCAAGCTGCTCCCGAACAAAAGTTCCCGACCGTTGGATTTCGAGCCATCGCACCCATGCGCGCGCAAAAACGTCACCCGTATCCCATTTCGATATGGGGATCTGGGCGAACCTGAAGATGCCGCTCGGAAAGTCCTGGCGAATATCGCGCTCAACGCCGCAGGCACGTGCCGCTGGACCAACCAGCCCAAGTGCGTCACAAGTGCGGCGCGAAACCGTACCGGTGTCCTCGAAGCGGGCCTGCACCGACGGCGCATCCCACATG
>JBJKQX010000050.1:0-6557 GCA_046704965.1 Binataceae bacterium (SeqCode) | reverse complement strand
GCCAAGGCGGGCGACGAGCAGTTGATCGAGGAAATCCGCGGTATCCATGCGGGCGGCGGCTACGGTTCGATAATCGGACGCAATTCGTTCCAGCGTCCCAAGCCCGAGGCGCTCGACCTGCTCGGCATGATTATGTCGATATACGCGAGCTGAGCTGAACTCACAGGCGTGTAGAGGACGGAGGGCACGATGGACTACAAGGAATATCAGCATCTTCTTTTCGAAAGGCACGATCCGGGAATCCTGTTGATCACGATCAACCGGCCCGATGTCCTCAACGCGACCAACGGTCGGCTGCACTGGGAACTGAGTCGCGTATGGCTCGACGTGGCCGATGACCCTGAGACCAACGTAGTAATCGTGACCGGCGCCGGACGCGCGTTCTCGGCTGGTGGCGATCTCGAGATGATCGACGCGATGAAGGGTAATGCCGCCAATATCGCCAGGGCGTGGCGCGAAGCGGGCGACATCGTCTACAACATGATCAATCTCGACAAGCCGATCATCTCCGCCATCAACGGCGTTGCCGTCGGTGCCGGGCTCGCGGTTGCTTTCATGGCCGACATCCCGATCGCGTCCGAGGCGATGCGTATCACGGACGGCCATCTGCGGCTCGGAGTCGCAGCGGGCGACCATGCGGTGATTCTCTGGCCGCTGCTGTGTGGGATGGCCAAGGCAAAGTACTACCTGCTGACCGCGGATTTCATAGACGGGCGCGAGGCCGAACGTATCGGACTGGTCTCGGCGTGCGTTCCGGCCGACAAGCTGATGGACAAGGCGTTTGAGGTTGCACACAAGCTCGCAAACGGCCCGCAGCAGGCACTCCGTTTCACCAAGCGCTCGCTCAACAACTGGCTGAGGACTTTTGGCCCCGCCTTCGACGCCTCGCTTGCACTCGAGATGATGGGATTTTTCGGTGCCGATTTGGCCGAGGGTGTTGACGCCATCAAGAGCAAGCGCAAGCCCAAGTTTCCCGGAAACTATTGAGCATCCTCAGGCTGGCCGTCATACGCCCGCTCCGGTGAGCGAGGCATTTTCGCGCCACGGGGCGGATTCGAAATGAAGGCATGCATCTACACGGCGCCCGAGGCGCCGCTCGAAGTTACGGAACTGCCCGATCCCGTTGCGGGAGCTGGCGAAGTCGTTGTGCGGGTCAGGAATTGCGGTATCTGCGGGTCCGACATCCACGCCGCCCATTACGGGATGGGGATGCCGCCGCGGACCGTCATGGGCCACGAGTTCTCGGGCGTGATCGAGGAAGTCGGCGCCGGAGTGAGCGATTTGAAACCTGGCGACGCGGTGGTCGCGATGTCGTATCTGGCCTGCGGCGAGTGCGAAGATTGCCGGCGCGGTACGGGATTCAAGTGCGCGCGGATGCGACTGGTCGGATTTGGAGACGTGCCTGGCGCTTACGCGGAGAAGATGAAGACCACGCCCGCGAGTTGCTTCAGGATGCCGCCCGGGATGGACCATCGCTTGGGCGCGACGGTTGAACCCCTGGTCGTCGGATTGCACGGCGTGCATCGGGCGCGTCTTCGCGCGGGCGAAACTTGCCTCATCCTGGGTGCCGGTCCGATCGGGCTTATGACCCTTGCGTGGGCGCGGTTTGCCGGCGCAAGGGCGATAGTGGTGTCCGAGAAGGCGGAAGGCAGGTACGAGAAAGCCCGCGAGATGGGTGCCGACGTCGTGGTTCACCCGCAACTCAGGAATCCTGCCGCCGCGATGCGCGAGCTTGCCGGCGCGCCGCCGGATGTGGTGTTCGAATGTGTCGGTTCGTCGGGCACGTTGATGGAAGCCGTGAGCTATGCGGGACGCGGAAGCCGGGTGGTAGTAATCGGCGCGTACATGCAGGACGATCTTTTCCAACCGATGGCGGCGCTCAATCGGGAACTGGATATTCACTTCAGTCTCGGACTGGAAGCGGGCGAGGTCGAGACGACAATCGCGATGCTCTCGGCGGGACGGATTTCGACCGCGCCGATGATCACTCATACAGTCTCGCTCGAAGATCTTCCGGATGCATTTGCCGCACTTTCAAGGCCCAGCGATCAGACCAAATTAATGCTCGAACTCTGATGTCGGTTGCCGCGCCGGGGCGGATGTTTTGCGTGCTACGTTTCTAGCCGGAGGCGCTTTTGTGGAATATTAATCGACAAATTTCCTACTCCGCCTAAAGGAGGGAGACCGAGACTGATGAACAAGGTTACGAGGATTGGAGCGTTGCTGTTGGTTGCTTCCTTGATTGGTGTCGCGACGGCCGTTACTCCGGCCTACGCGTGGCATCGAGTCGATTGCGCCAAGGTGATGAAGGATCTGAAAGCCGGCAAGACCGAGAAGGCGACGGCCGAGGATCTTCATATATCGAGGTCGAGCGTGTATCGCTGCAAGGTCAAGGCGCGCAAGGCTGAAAAAGCCGAAAAGAAGGACGCGCACAAGTCCGTCAGACACGTTGCCAGCGCCGAGAAGAAGTAACACCGACCTATCCGATGGGGAGTATTGCCGGCCCCGAGCGACCGTGGATACTCCCCGTCGCTTCCGCAGAAATTCCAGATGCCAAAATGCGATCTATGTGAACTCAAGCAGTACACGCCGTGGTACTGCCAATTCGAATACCCGTTCAAGTTCGCGGTGCTTGATTGTGATTCATGCGACACGCCGATGGCGGTACTCGGTGAGCATCGCGCCGCCCCTACCGAAGAAGAGCGGCTGTTCATGACCGAAGTGCTGTCGCTGATTGCGCGTAAGAAGTACGGCGAGGACGGCTTTGTTATCGACGGCGTAATGCGGCAGATCCCCGACCATTGCCATATCCATGCGCGACCGATTCTTTGGCGTACGTGATTGTATGACGACGAAAGCGAACAACTGACTCTCGACAACAGCGGTAAGGCGTTTGGTATTTATTATCGCCTTGTGATATATGCGCGCCGATACCCTTTGTCTCGCAGCCGGGGCAGTTGCGGACACGGGGTGCTGTTTTTCAGGGAGGTTTCGGGGGAAATGCCTAACGGTGTCGTCAAGTGGTTCAGCCCCAAGAAGGGATACGGATTCATTATCATGGAAGACGGGCAGGAGGTTTTTGTCCACTACTCCGCGATAGACGGAAATGGATTTCGGTCCCTTGAGCAGGGAGAAAAAGTCGAATTTCAGGTGCTTGAAGGACCAAAAGGACTTCAGGCATCGAATGTTCTCCGGCCAGCATAGTTCGCGCGTTCGAGTAAGACCCCGTTTGGGGTCAGTGGCGATTTAGTAAAAGCCGGTTGGAATTGGAACGGGGCGTCGCTCGTCGTCTGGGCGACGCCTCGTGTTTTTCGGACTTGGGCAAGAGCCCTCGCGCGGGCGATGGGCAAAATGTGCAACCGGACGTCGTGCGTCCTGGCGGTTTTGTCTTCTTGCTTCCTGTCGTTAACCAAGTGATTCCACCACCGTGTATCGCATCCGCATTCGGTCTCGCGCGCTGTCGCAAAGGTCCAATCGCGCATCTGTGTGTCATCCGGTCTCGCGCCTGATGGCGTAGTGCGCCGCGCGGACATGCCTGCATGAGGGGCGCGCGACGGATTGACTTCAAGGCGAGATTGACTATGCCTTGTGGGGGTCAGCCTCTGCGTACAAACTCGTTCGCCGCGCTCGGCGTCGTTAACGCTTCGCCGGCGCCGAGGTATAGACTTGCCGCTGGCCGAAAAAGGAAAACAACATGAGCGACGTACTTCCGCTTGAGACGCAACTGAAATTCGGAGTGACTGCGAGCGTAAACAATCGCGAGCAAGCCAAACGCCTGGTCGAGTTGATGACCGCCCATAACTACGATTCGGTCTGGACCGGCGACCACGTGGCCTTTACCGGTCCGATTCCCGATCCGCTGACGGTGTTGACCTATCTGTCTGCCCTGAACCCCAATCTGACTTACGGGACAAGCGTCTATTTGCTGCCTCTGCGCAACCCGGCCGCGGTCGCCAAGATGGTGACGACGGTGGATCGTCTGATGGGTGCCGGGCACTTCGTTTTCGGAGTCGGCGTAGGTGGAGAGTTTCCGCCCGAGTACGAGGCTTGCGGCGTTCCGGTCAATCAGCGCGGCGGGCGCACCAACGAGGCTATCGAAGTGATGAGGCGGCTATGGACCGAGGCCAAAGTGGCGCATCGCGGCAAGTACTTCAGCTTCGGCGAGATCAGCATGGAGCCCAAGCCGGCCACACCGGGAGGGCCGCCAATATGGGTTGGTGGCCGCGCCGAAGCGGCGATGCGGCGCGCGGCACGGCTGGGTGACGGATGGATTCCCTATGTCGTGACGCCCAAGCGCTACGCCGAGGGACTCGAATTCATCGCGCGCGAGGCCGACAAGGCGGGACGAAAGTTCGAACGTTTCGGTACTTCTATCTTCCTGTTTGCGACGCTCGGCTCGTCTTACGAGCAGGCCCACGACGTCGCGACCGAGCTTCTCAGCAAGCGCTACGCAATGAACTTTCGCGAGCCGGCCCGCAAATACGCCGCGATGGGTCGGCCGAGTGAAGTCGCCGAGCGAATCGGCGAATTCATCAAAGCGGGCGTTCGCCACGTGGGTCTCGACATCGTTTGCCACGCGCGTGATCGCGACGCGCAGATAGAGCAGTTCGGTAAGGAAGTCATACCGCTGCTGCGAAAATAAGCCGACCGGCGCGCGTCGCGTCGGTCGCACGGGTAGGGTCGAGTGCCCTGTGCGATTGGAGCTTCAGACGTGGTTCGCGTTCAGCTTTTCGAGCGCGGCCACGGCTGGTCCCATCGCTCGTCGTGAATTCTCGGCCAGACCGGCTTTCGATACGGGCGGTTGAAATCCTCGGCCGGGTAACCCATCGGGACCAGCGTAATCAGCTGATACTGGTCGGGCACTCCGAGCAGAGCCTTGGTCTCGGACTCGCGACTGCTGAGCATCGTGGTGACCGCGGTTCCGACGCCCAATGCCCGCGCCGAAAGCATCATCAGCTCTATCGCCGGGAAGACCGATCCGTAAGTCGCGCCGAAGTTGCGGATGTCCTCGTCGGTGCCGCGTTCCACGCGCATCTTGGGCCGATCGAGGAACACCACAACGTGCACGGGAACCACAGCAAGCTGGGCGGCGAATTCGTCGCCGATCGCGAGAGCCTTGAGCGCGCGCGCCGATAGTTCCTTGCGCCCGCGAATGATCGCGGTTTCCTTGTAAGGCTCCCAAACCTCCTGATAGAGCCGCTGAATCTCCTTGCGAACCCGCGCGGAGCGCACCACGACGAACTCCCACGGCTGGGCGTTGGAACCCGACGGCGCCATGTTCGCGGTGGCAAGAATTTTTTCGATCAC
The DNA here is from genome assembly GCA_046704965.1 of Binataceae bacterium (SeqCode). GTDB lineage: Bacteria > Desulfobacterota > Binatia > Binatales > Binataceae > DTIX01. The sequence goes on along the minus strand of JBJKQX010000050.1, from coordinate 1,250 downwards.
GCTGTGGTCGAGCGGGCGATCGAGAAAACGGCGGACGGTCGGATTGGTGGTCGCAACTTCGAAGAAATCCATCACGGCGGCTCCCTTGTCGCGCGGTCAAGGCGCAAGCCAACAAAAGAGCAGAAGCCGAGCGATCTATACAAGCTCGATCGGTAACTCGGAGGCTTCGACCACGCGGCCGACGATTGCCGAGTCGCGGTCGCCGGCGCGATGGAGATCGGCAAGCAATGCCATCGACTGAGCCTCTGGCACCGCGATGAGCAGTCCGCCCGAGGTCTGCGGATCGAAGGCAAGGGTTATCATCTCCTCGGCCACTTCCTCAGACACGCGCACGTGCGGACCAAAGAACTCGCGGTTGCGCGTGCCTCCGCCGGGAATCATCGCTTGCCGGGAACAATCCAGCGCACCCGGCAGCAACGGCAGATCAGACTCTTCGAAGATTATCGTCACGCCACTGCCCTGCGCCATCCTGAGCGCATGACCAAGAAGGCCGTAACCGGTGATGTCGGTCGCGGCATGAACGTCGTACCGGAGCATCGCGGACGAGGCGTCGGCGTTCAGTCGCGCCATCGAGCGAACCGCGGCCTCGTAATGCTCGGGCGCAAGCTCCGCGCGCTTGAACGTCGTCATCAGCACTCCAGTGCCTAGACCCTTGGTGAGCAGCAAGGCGTCACCGGCGTGCGCGCCGACATTGCGGATTACGCGGTTGGGATCTATCGCCCCGCTTACCGCCATGCCGTATTTGACTTCCTCGTCGACCACGCTGTGTCCGCCCACCACCAGGCATCCGGCTTCGCGCGCCTTCTCGGTTCCGCCGCGCAGCACTTCGATCAGCATCTCGCGCGGCAGCCCCGATTGCGGCCAGCATACGATATTGAGCGCCGTCATCGGCCGTCCGCCCATCGCGTACACGTCGGAAAGAGCGTTGGCCGCGGATATCTGGCCGTACGTGAACGGGTCGTCGACGACAGGCGTGATGTAGTCGACCGTGCTTACGAGAGCCAGATCCTCGCGCACGCGATAAACCCCGGCGTCGTCGCCGGTAGAGATTCCGACGAGCAGATTGGGGTCGCTGCCAAGGTCGATGCGCGACAGGATTGCGGTCAGGTCCTCCGGACCCAGCTTGCCCGCTCAACCCGCAGCTTTGCATCGCGCGGTGAGACGAATCAGTTCGCTGCGCGAGGCATTATTGTCGTCCTTCTCAGCCATTCGTGACCTATAAACTAGTCCGCGCCACGCCGGGCTGGCAA
>JBJKQX010000049.1:0-5025 GCA_046704965.1 Binataceae bacterium (SeqCode) | reverse complement strand
AGCTGATAGGGCAGTGCGATCGGCAACCGGTTGTAGTCCACTGCGGCCCCCAAGGTCTGCTGCTGTGGATACAGTTCGCCGATCGCCTCGCCGAGTTGCGCCCGTTCCTGCAGCACCCTGGCACCTGCCGCCCTGAGCGTGAGGTTTTGATGGTAGGCGCTCATCACGAGCCGGTCGAGAACGGGATCCTTAAAGACGTGCCACCAGTTTCGATACTCCAGATGGCTTTGGTCTACCTCGGCCGCCTTGCTTTCGATCCAATGCTTAGCGACCGGAGCCGACGGCGGATGGAAGTTCGGTCCGACCATGCAACCGGACGCCAGCAGCATCAACGCCGCCGCGAAAACAGGCCCCAGCCTGCGCACCCGCGCCATCAGAGGATTACCCTCTGGCGGAGCCAATATTCAATTATGCAGCCAACGGCGCAGGGGAGGCAGAGCGAGATGCTAATGCTGTTTCCCCGGTTTGTATATCTACACAAGGTCGCTGAACCAGGTTGCGAACGCCTTTACAGTGTCGAGCAATCGATCCGGGCGGCGAGTTCCGCGATCGAACGCACACTCGCTACCCTCCAGCATCGCCGGGCGAAGCATGGACGTTCAAGCATGCAAGTGCCTCGAAAACGACGCTTCCTTCCCCTTTGCCGGAACCTCCCGTCCTCACAATTGGAACAGTCAGCAAAGCGATAGGACAAATCCGCCGCGCAAAGCAAGCTACGCAGGCGTGTTCGGATCGATCCGTAAAGGACCGATCCGAACACGAATTTCGTCAATTGAATTGGTGGCTCACTGCCCGAACGGCTGGGGTGTCCCGATCAGCGGCGTCTTGACCGGTCCAGCGGCTCCCACCAGGACCACGATAGAGTTTTGGCCGGGGTTATTCACAAGTGGGACTTGTTTCCAATTGTTGGCCAGCCACACGTTTCCGGACGGATCGATCGCGATGCCGGTGTTTCGATCAAGCGCCTCGCTCTCGTAACCCGTGCCGTCAGGAGAGATAGGTACTCCGACCCCTTGTTTGGTTGGTGGGCACTTCGAAGAGTCTTCGCCACAGAACTGACTCACTCGATTCGGAGCTGGCCAAACTATTGTGCTCGGGTCTGAGAATTTGAATGGAAACCCGAAATTAGCCACCCACACGGTGTCATTTCCGTCGACCGCTATGCCCCACGGTAGCGTGATGCCGCCACCGGTGAACGGTGCCCCCGGATAAAGCTGGCGGCTGTTGGCAATAAACAACGCGACGGAAGGGTTGGTTCCAGAACCGAGGCTCGGAGGGCCCGGCGGACACGGGGGATCCAGCCAGTCTGAGTTGGATACCCACATGTTACCCTGGATATCGGATGCGATACCGACCGGGTGAGTGAGTTGCGTATGGCCCAGGTTGTCTACGGACGGTAAGCTCTGAATCAAGTTGCCTCCCGGTCCGTATACCGCGACCGTACTTCCCAAAGTGGCTGTCACCCATGCATCGCCGCTGCGATCAAATGCAATTCCGAAGGGCTTTTGCACGGGAGGGCCGTCGCCAGACGAACCGTTCGGAAAGGGAACGGCGAACGCCCTTTTCGGATTGCCCTTGGGATAAACGGTGACAGAGTCGGACCCACAATCGGCAATCCAGACATTGCCGTTGGGAGCGGAGACGGTCGCCATCGGCCAGGAGATGGGACCTGCCGTGTAAGGGTCAGATCGGATCGGCGTGCCGTTGGGCAGGAAGACCGAAACGCTGTCGGCGGGCGGAGTCGGACAGCCTGTTCCGGCGAACCCGAAATTGCCGACCCAGATGCGATTGTCCGGTGCGATCGAAAGACCCCAACCCGATCCCGAAAGGCCGCCGCCAAAGTATGGTGAACCGGGAAAGTTCTCGCCCCACGGGTAGAATTTCAGCAAGCGCTTGCCGTCGCATGCGATATCGAGAGGCTTGGCGGGTACGTAGTTGTCGTTGACCCACAGGTTTCCCATTTTGTCGATGGCGAAGGTGCCGGGGCCGTTCAGCAGATTGGTTGCATCCTGCTTTGTGTAAAAGCCTCCCGTGAATTTCAAAAACAGCGTCCACGCATCCGGCGTACTGGCTAATGCAGGAGTATAGACAGGGTTTATGGTTGACAGGTCAAACAGGGCGCTGACGTTCGACCATGGATATTTTGCGATATTAGCAACTGCCTGGAGTACATTATCGGCCGGAGGACCATCCGGTACCGAAGCGTCGGCGAGCAGGTCCTGGCATCCGGTCGTCGGCGTCTTGACGCAGTTGGCGACCATGTTTGCCAGCGAATTGAAGGTTGCCAGCGCCTCCGTAAAGCTCCCGTTGGGCGGTTTGCTGAGAACTTCCCCCATCGCGCCGGTTGTCGGGTCGGCCATATTCGCCGCCATATGAACGGCGTTGAGCATGCCGTATTTGTTGCCCGTGATTTTCGTTCCGTCCACGAACTGCGCGAAGGCGAACCCGGTTGCCACGGTCGTCCTTTCATTGATGACCACCGGACCCGAAACCGGCGCATCGCCGATTGCGCTCGCCAGCATCACGGAACCACTTTCCGCGCGGACGAAGAGAACGGCCTGTAATCCTGGCGGGAAATGGTAGTCGATCTCGAATTCACCCGAGGAATTAGTGACGGCGCTTCCAAGAACAGCCGTATGTCCCAGAGGCTTAACGAAACTCGCGTACAAAGAGACGTTGTATCCCGCCAAGCCGGTTCCGTTGCTTTCCACGGTGCCGCGAAGAACCGTGACACCAGAAGAATTGGCCTCGCGAGACGATGCTCCAGCCGCCAGCAAAGCGGATACTCCAGCCGCCAGCACTACCACGGCGACAAGACATGCCGTGAGCGATGATTTCGTCATGGGATCCCTCCTTTGCGCGCAATGCAACGATGCAGCATCGCGTAGCGCGGGTTTGTATATTCTTATCGCGTAGCGTGCAACCGCAGTGTGTAAATTCGACGTTAAATGCGAAATGGACGTGAAAAAAGTTACCGGGTTTTGCCCGCTCGCTATTCTGCCGATACGCGGGCCTCGATGACGTTTCACCTGAGACTGCGACTCATCGTAATACCACGTCGCCGCAGATGCGTTTCAAACACGCTCCGTTTTCCTGTCCACGCGTGCCACGACACGACGGCACACTCATTCTCGTCGAGAGCAATGACAGTGGTTGGCTTGCCGATGTCGATCCGGCTGATGCTGTCGGTCAGGGTATGCGGAGAGCGTCAATTAGTGTAAACAGAATGTTCAATTGGAGGCACGTCTGCGCCCGCGGCAATGCGATGATGTGGCTAATGCAGGACGGCGGCATAGGTATGGTGCCTCACCATTGGCGCTAAACTGAATCGGGCTCAAGGCTCTTCGTTCTCGTCATTAGTGCTCGCAGAAGAGCCGACGCCAAGTCAGAAGTGAGAACTGGCAAGGGGGACGGATGTTTAAGCTGTGGTTAGCTATTGGCGAGGGCGCGTTGATGTCCATTCTCTGGGTGGCGTTCCTGGCGTTTAGCGGCCGCCTGCCAAATCAGCCCTTGAGAAGATACTATCAATTGTTCGCCATGGGATTCATATTGCTGGCTGTTATTATAGGAGGTTTGACGCTTAACCTACTTGGCCTCCGCGACATCCACCAGCGACGCACGTTCCTGATGATCGTTATGGGGACCTTTGCGGTCCCTTTTTTTATCGCAGCGGTGATCGCGGGATCGAGGAAGACGCCAACCTCAGGCAAGGGCGGTTCCTCATAGGCGCCTCGACGTCGAGTCGATTCAAGGGAGCGCGGTCGGCGCGCCGCAGAGGCGACTCGCGGGTGCCTTAAGAACGTTCGCAATAGGGGGATAGATGCATGCTGTGGTTAGCTATTGGCGAGGGCGCGTTGATGTCCACTCTCTGGGTGGCGTTCCTAGTGCTTAGCGGTCGCCTGCGAAATCAACCCTTGAGAAGGTACTATCCATTCTTCGCCACGGGATTCATAGTGCTGACGATGATTTTAATCTCTTGGACGCTCGACTCGCTTGGCATCCACGGCAGACACCAACGAGGCCCGTTTGCCAGGATCGTATTGGGGATCTTTCTGGTCACAGCTGCGATCACGGTCGTGATCTTGAACTTGAGAGAGAGGCCAACCTCAGGCATGGGTGGTTCCTCATAGGTCACTCGACGTCGAGTCGATTCAACGGCGCCCTGTCGGTGCGCCCAAAAGGCGACTCGACGACTCTGGAGCGCGCCGAGGCGGGTGAATTGCCGGGAGGGTGCCGGACGGGCGCCCGGAGGTCGCGCTTGAAGCGCCGGAAAACTCGGTGTAGCAACGACACAGCGGCGCGAAAACGGAAGCTGTGAAGGGTTCGCGTTGACATGATCGCCCCGTCATTATGGGGCCACGGAGGATACGATGACCGCAATTAAACTTGACGATATCGAAGCGTTACGCGCGAAAATCTCGAAGGAGTTTGGAGCGTGGAGCGAGCCGATCGAAGTGACCCAGGAAAAGATCAACCGCTTCGCCGAGGTTACCGGCGACCATCAGTGGATTCATGTCGACGTCGAGCGGTGCAAACGTGAAAGTCCGTTCGGCGGTCCTGTCGCCCACGGCTTCCTGACCCTGAGCCTGTTGCCCGCCTTCAGGTCCACGGAGGATTGGCAGTTGACGGGGGTGCGCAACTACGTGAATTACGGCGCTAACAAGCTGCGTTTCATCTCGCCGGTCCCGGCAGGAAGCAAGGTTCACATGCGTTCGCGGCTTGTCGGCGTCGACGCGCGGCCTCAGGGAGTGATGTTCACGCGCGAAGCCGAGATTTCCGTGGTCGGCCAGGATCGTCCCGCGGTCATCTACGAGAGCATCACGCTGGCGGTCCGCTAACCGCGATTTACGGGATAGTTGGCGTTCGCGGCGGAGTATCAGTCACGCATCATCGACGCTGAGGCTTCGCATCCGGAACGAGCGTCACACGGAAAATCCAGTCTTTGATTCCTTCCGGCGATGGACGAAGGCAAACAGCCTCACGTCCATCGCCGCTCTCGCGGCATAGAGCGGCCCATCCCCGAAG
>JBJKQX010000048.1:0-10636 GCA_046704965.1 Binataceae bacterium (SeqCode) | reverse complement strand
GAATTGAGGCGTGGATTCGAATGGGCGAGGCCTGTGGTATCGATCGCGAAGAGCTTACCTCGTTTCGAAACACGCTGCCCGCGGTCCGTTTCGCGGTCGATGCGTACGTCAACTTTGCCAGATCGCGCCCGTGGCAGGAAGCGGTATGTTCGTCGCTGACCGAGCTGTTCGCCCCTCAGGCCCATCAGGATCGCCTGTCCAACTGGCCTCATCATTACCCCTGGGTCAAACCCGAAGGTCTGCAATACTTCCGGATGAGGCTTTCGCAGGCGCGCCGCGACGTTGACGAAGGGCTCAGAATTACGCTGGAGAACTTCACCACGCGCGAGATGCAGGAACGCGCGCTCGATATACTGCAATTCAAGCTCGACGTGCTCTGGTCGATACTCGACGCCGTACAGCTTGCCTATTGCGGTCGAGAGGCATCCCGGTGACGGCCTTGGAGCTTGCGGACGTGCCGCTAATGCCGTTGGGGAACCGCCTGCAGTTCGAACCCTCGCAGCAGGCCTACGTTCTGCTCTTTCCCGAGGGGATGGTGAAGCTTTCGCAGAGCGCGGCGGAAATCCTCAAGCGGGTCGACGGCGAAGCTTCGGTTGCCGAAATTGTAAAAAGTCTCGAACAGGCCTACCCGGGGGCCGATCTGAAAGACGATGTAACGGAGTTTCTCAGCACCGCGTATGCCAAAGGATGGATCAGAAAGCAGGATAAGTAACCCGCTCTGGCTGCTGTTGGAGCTGACGTACCGGTGTCCGTTGCACTGTGTATATTGTGCAAATCCGATTGACAACACCGGTCACGCGGGCGAACTGCCCACCGAGACCTGGATGCGCGTGATGCGTGAGGCGCGTGAGCTGGGAGCGGCGCAACTCGGCTTTTCGGGCGGAGAGCCTCTAGTGCGCGACGATCTGGAAGTCCTCGTGCGCGAGGCACGGGCGCTTGGCTTTTACAGCAATCTGATTACCTCCGGGGTTGGCCTCAATGAGAAACGGATCGCCGATCTGCGCGAAAGCGGACTCGATCATATCCAGTTGAGCTTTCAGGACTCGACCCGAGAGCTGAACGATTTCCTGAGCCACACCAAAACTTTTGATCTCAAGCTCAGGATTGCGCGAATGGTCAAGCAGCAGGGTTATCCGATCGTGCTGAACGTGGTGCTGCATCGCCAGAATATCGATCATATCGAGCAGATCCTGAAAATGGCGGAACAACTCGAGGTTGATTATCTGGAGCTTGCCAACACGCAGTATTACGGATGGGCCTTTCTGAACCGTGCCCATCTTCTTCCCTCGCGTGACCAAATCAAACGCGCCGAAGAGGCGACCGCGCGCTTTCGCGAGCGGGTCGGAGCGCGAATCCGGGTTTTCTTCGTCGTCCCTGACTACTACGAAGACCGTCCCAAGCCGTGCATGAACGGATGGGGCGCCGTATTTCTCGCGATTACGGCCGACGGCGTTGCACTTCCGTGCCATCAGGCGCGGATGCTGCCGGGGATGACTTTTCCTCGCGTTCAGGAAATGAGTATCAAGTCTATCTGGTTCGACTCTCCGGCGTTCAACCGGTTTCGCGGTTTCGGATGGATGCGGGAGCCGTGTAGTTCGTGCCCCGAGCGGTTCAAGGATTTTGGCGGGTGCAGATGCCAGGCTTTCCTGCTGACCGGCGATGCCGCCAATGCCGACCCGGTATGCAGCCTGTCCCCGATGCATTCCGAGGTGCTTAAGGCGGTCGAGCGGGCGCAGCGCGAGGACCGCACAGAAAAACCACTGTTCTTTCGTGACGATCGCAACTCGCGCCAGCTGTCCTCCGGGAACAAGTAGCGCAAGCCGCGTGTCTGCCGTTCGCGCGGCGGAGTCCGATGATGGCCGATACCGGGAACGACTACTGGAAAGCGACCGAGCTTCGTACCGAATCGGCGGTTCTGGATAACGGGCTTCGAGTCGTCGCGCATCGCGATTCCAAAACACCGCTGGTTGCAGTGTTCGTTGCCTACCAGGCCGGGTCAGGACGTGAAGGTCGCTCCAGAAGCTGTCTCGCGCATCTGTGCGAGCATTTGATGTTCTGCGGATCCTCGCACGCGCCTGATAGCTACTTTCTTGCCTTGGAGCGCGCAGGCGGTTCATCGATCAATGCGCATGTGCGTTATGACTATAGCGGCTATTTCGAGGCAGTGCCGAGCGACGCACTCGATCTCGCGCTGTGGATGGAGTCGGAGCGGATGGGATGGGTGGCTGAGGCTCTCGACCTCCGCAAATTCGACGCGCAAGTCGCGGTTGTAAGGAACGAACTAATCGAGCGCGAGAACGCGCCTTACGGCCGCGCGCCAAGGGTCATAGCGCAATACGCACATAGTTCCCGTCATCCCTATTCGCATCCTCCCAACGGAATCGTGGAGGACCTCGACAACCTGACGCCCGACGATGTCTGCCGTTGGTTCGCGGATTATCACGGTGCGTCGAACGCCGCTCTCATCATTGCGGGCGACGTGTCGCCGGCGCGCGCTATCGACAGGGCGCGACACTATTTCTCCGACGTGTCGCCGGGGCCGGTAGTTGAAGCGCTTGCCACTTTACGGCATGAAGACGAAGGCGCGACGCATCGTCGCGTCGATTGCGCTGCGAGCTGCGGGCGCATCTACATGGTGTGGAATGCCCCTCGCGCCGACTCGCCAACATGCGCCGTGCTGGAACTTGTAGCAGAGATGTTGGCGGGTGGCCCTGGGTCGATACTGTCGCGCGCCCTGGTGGAAGATAAGCGACTCGCGACGGAAATCGGGTCCGAATTCTGCCGGCGCGCACTGGGGTCGCAATTCGTACTATGGGCGACTGCTACGGAGACGGCGCGTGAGGACCCGCGCGCCGTGGAGGAAGCGCTTGGACTCGCACTCCGCCGTTTTTTGACCGATGGTCCTGACGAGGCCGAGCTTGAAGGGGCGCGTGTTCGGGTCGTGGCGCGTTTCCTTGGCGGCATTGAGCGTATGTGCGGTCCCGGAAGCCGCGCCGAAGCGCTGGCGGAAGCCATGATGCTCGCCGGAAGACCGGATTTCAACGCGCAACGATTTCGCCGGATCAGATCCGTCACGCGAGACGAAGTCCTCGACGTCGCGCGACAATGGCTCGTCACTCCGCGCCTTACACTTGAGATGCTGCCCCGCGTCGAAAGAGTGAGGCCTTGGCTTTGATTCGGACTACACGGCCCTCTGTGCCTCTCTACTCGGGCTATCGATTCCCGACTCCGTCGCGCACGACTTTGAGTAACGGGCTGAAGATAGTTTTTGTCGAACGGAGTTCCTGCGTGTTCACGGAGTTCCATCTGGTCGTGGAAGGTGGATTCTCTGCCGACCCGCCGGACCGGCAAGGACTTTGCGCGATGACGACCGCGACAATGACTCGAAGCCCGGTACACGGCAGTCGCGAACCCGTGGACACTTTCATTCAGCGATTGGGCGGTAGTCTTCGCAGCAGACTTCGAGCCGATTCTGCAGTGCTGGAGATGTCGGCTTTTGCGGCGGGAGTCGACGCGTCGCTGCAGGCATTTGCAGATGCTGTCATAAACCCTGATCTCGATGCCGAAACGCTAAAGGACATCAAACTGATGCACAGGGCGACGCTTTCGAAGGAAAGATCGAATCCTTTGGATATCGCCCTCAGAGTGGCTCCTTCTCTCGTTTTTGAGGCCGGCGATCCCTATGCGAGGCCATTTACGGGTTCGGGTAATGGGTCGGGGCTGGATCAAATCTCCCTGTCGGATGTCCACAGCTTCCATCGCGATTACTTCAGGCCGAATCGTACAACGCTGATCGTCGTCGGTCCCGATACCGGACGGATCGCGTCCCGAATTGAGCAGAACTTTGGCCCTTGGCGCGCGCGTCCAACCGCTGAGTCACGTTTCGAATCGACGCCGTTGCGCGCCAATCCGCCCGGCAGAGTGGTCATAGTGGATGCGCCTGGAACTACTCAGTCTGCACTTTTCGCTACGTTCGCTACGGTTCCCCGTTCAAGCGCTGCGGAGGAAGCACTCATGATGGTCGACGCCATATTGGCGCGGATGTTTACCTCGCGACTCAATATGAATCTGCGCGAGGCGAGGGGTTGGACCTACGGGGTTCGCTCGCTTCTCAGGGACGGGCGACGGTCAGGCTTGTGGCTGCTGTATTCATTTATTCAGGCCGATAAAACGTCTGACGCTATCAGCGAGATAGAGCGCGAGCTCTGGGCGCTGATGGAAAGAGACCCGCCGTCGCGGGAAGAAGTTTCGCGGGCGGCTGCCATGCTGACGCGCGGGATGCCGTCCGCGTATGAAACAAGTACGCAGATCGCTGCAGCGCTGGCCGAAGCTATAGCAAGCGAACTCCCTGATGACTATTTTCGCCGGCTGCCGGACAGAATCGGTAATCTCAACAGTGATGACCTGGTGGCTATCGCACGCGATACATGTCGGCCACCGGTTACATGGTTGATAGTCGGTGACGTGTCATTGATAGAGAACAGTCTGAAGGCACGTTCTCGCTCGAAACCTGAGTTTATAAGTCATAAAGAGGTGCCATAAGCACGTCTAAAGTCCGCGCAGTGGCATGCTCTTTTCTCTTGACGTTGGCAGGGCCTTTTTGTAACCGAGAATTTGGGGAACAAATTCGGTCGGTTGGCGATGCTCGATCGAATGCAATCTGATGGCAGTGCCTAGCATTCAAGCTGCGGCGCCTCTTCTTGTCGGTGAACCGCGCCAGATGTGTGCGAGCCTGCGACGAGCGTGGGAGCAATTCGTTGCGGACGGAAGCGTTGGCGTGCGGGATCCCGTACGCAGCTTCATTCTGGAACGCTGGCAATGGTGCGTGGAATCGTCCATCGACCCGCACAAGATCAAGGCTCCCGAGGGACTGCAAGCCGACGAGATAGCGTCCAGACTGCGCTACGACGATTTCGCCATAGCAGGCAGTCGTGTGTTGAGCGATTTTAGCCACGTGGTCGAGGATCGCGGCCACGTAATCGTGCTGGCAGACGCGCAGGGATCCATCTTCTACGAAGTTGGCGACTGGAGCGTGGCAAGGGCTCTTGAGCAGGTGAACTTCGCCCCCGGTGGGCTTTGGTGCGAGAGGGCGGTAGGTCCCAACGGAATCGGAACTCCACTCGCTACCGGTAACGAAGGGTTTATATTCGGGCCGGAGCATTTCTGTGAGGGATGGCAGGCGTGGGTTTGTTACGGCAGCCCGGTGCGAGATCCGGTTACGCGCAGAATTGTCGGCGCTGTGGACGTCTCAGGGCGGGCGCCAAGATTGGACCGTGCGACGCTGAACTTTACGACCTCGCTGGCGCGTTCGATCGAGCGTCTGCTTGCTGCGGTCTCGCTCGAAAAACGGCAGATTCTTACCGAGGAATATATCGGCGCGACCAGGCGACGACCCAAGGATACCGTAATAGCCGTGGACGAGAGCGGATGTATCGTCCATTTCAGCGGGTCTTCGCCGGATCTTGGGGAGGAACCAAGACTTTGCGTCGGTCAACCGATCAGCGCCGCCTTGCCCGAAATTGAAATACCGTCCGCCGCCGAGATGCTGCGTGCGCAGCCCGGCAGGGAACAGGAGCGGGACTTCGGGCCTCTGCGCGTGCGGTATCTTCCCGTCACATACCATGAACGGTTTATCGGCACCGTTCTTACGGTGCGCTCTGTGGAGAATCGCTTTTCCGCATCGACACGGTCGTTGGCGAATGTTTCCGCCTCCAACGCTTCGGGCGATGAAACACGGACGCTGTTTACGTTCGACGATCTGATCGGAACGAGCCCCGCTATCCGCGAAGTCGTTCGGGTTGGCATGCTCGCGGCCAAAAGCGACAAGAACGTGCTTCTGACCGGAGAAACGGGCAGCGGAAAGGAACTTCTTGCACAGGCGATTCATTCGTCCAGCGTCAGATCGTCGGGGCCGTTCGTAGCCATAAACTGTGCTGCGATTCCGAGCGAACTGGTTGAGAGCGAGTTGTTCGGCTACGCGCCCGGCGCGTTCACCGGTGCGCGGCGTCATGGCGCTCGCGGACGTTTCGAGCAGGCGAACGGTGGGACGATCTTTCTCGACGAAATCTCGGCGATGCCGCTTCCGCTTCAAGGTAAATTACTTCGTGTCGTGGAAAACCGAGCCTTGAGCAAGCTTGGCGGAAGTGGGGCTGTCCCGCTCAACGTCCGAATCATTGCCGCATCCAATGAGGACGTCATGAACCTGGTCGAGCAGGGACGTCTGCGTCGTGATCTTTACTATCGGCTCAACGTTCTTGGTGTACGGTGTCCTCCGCTGCGCGAGAGGGTCGGCGACGTTATTCCGCTCGCGAGTCTGTTCCTGGCGCGTGAATGCGTCCCGAAGGATCGCCAGCCACTTTACTTTTCCCCCGAGGTCGAGCGTGTTATGCGCTCGTACTCGTGGCCTGGGAACATTCGCGAACTAAAGAACCTGTGCGCCCGATGGGTTGAACTGTGCACTGGTCCCGCGATCAGCTTGGATGATCTCCCCCTTGAGATGCGTGCCTATCCCGCCGATCCAAGGCCGCACGAGGAATCGAGACCCTCCTTGCTTGAGATGCAAAATAATGTGGTGGTGACAACGCTGCGCGAGTGCGGCGACAATGTGAGCGAGGCTGCCCGGCGTCTTGGCGTGTCCAGAACTACACTCTATCAAAAGCTTCGAAGCCTTGGTCTCCGCCAGTCGCGCAGCTGACAGCGTGACTGCGTACAGAAACTGAACGTTATGACTGTACGTAAAATTTACAATCAATGAGAACCTCGATTGATAAAGCGTCAGAGAGCGTCACTGTGCGGTCCACCTCGCCCCACAGTGCGCGTACGCGATTTGGCATTTCCATTGCTCTCTGACTGAGAGAGTTTTCTCGGTTCAATTGGAGGATCCTCGAGATGGCTTGGGACAGGCCCGCTTTTATCGAGTTGCGTTTTGGGTTCGAGGTGACAATGTACATCTCCACCCGCTAGGCGCAGCGTCGTCCGAAAGACAAGCTCCAGGCTCGCTTCGCATCGTTGCCGGCGATTCCGGTTCGGCGATCGCGAGGCATTATTGAATTGATATTGGGATCCGAAGTCACCGCTCCGGCGTGGCTCGTCGACCGAAAAACTCACGGGAAAGAGAAGGGCTGTTTGAATATGAAGGTAAAAGCCGCAATTGCGTTCAAAGCGGGTGAACCACTAAAGGTCGAAACCGTCGATCTACAGGGACCCAAAGACAACGAGGTCCTGGTCGAGATCAAGGCAACCGGGATATGTCACACTGACGCGTATACCCTGTCGGGCGAAGACCCCGAAGGCGTCTTTCCCAGCATCCTTGGGCACGAGGGTGCAGGGGTGGTCGTGGAAGTGGGTAAAGCCGTTACCACGGTGAAGGCGGGAGACCACGTTATCCCGCTTTACATTCCCGAGTGCCGTCAATGTCCCTCGTGCCTGTCCGGCAAGACAAATTTGTGCACTGCGATTCGCGATACCCAGGGGCGTGGCGTGATGCCGGACGGAACCAGTCGGTTCTCTATCGACGGCAAGATGCTGCATCACTTCATGGGCTGTTCAACGTTTGCAAACTACACAGTGCTGCCCGAGATTGCGGTCGCTAAGGTCCGCGAAGACGCGCCTTTCGACAAGATCTGTTACATCGGGTGCGGGGTGAGCACCGGACTTGGCGCGGTAATCAACACCGCGAAAGTGGAAGTAGGGTCTCGCGTGGTCGTGTTCGGCCTCGGAGGGATTGGGCTCAACGTTATCCAGGGATGCCGAGTGGTAGGGGCCGACATGATTGTCGGAGTAGACATCAATCCGGCACGCAAAGCCATGGCCGAAAAATTCGGGATGACTCACTTCGTCAACCCCAAGGAAGTCGGCGACGATATTGTCAAATATCTCGTGGATCTGACCGGAGGAGGCGCTGATTACTCGTTCGAGTGCGTAGGCAACGTAAACCTCATGCGTCAAGCGCTCGAATGTTGCCACCGTGGCTGGGGAACCTCGGTAATCATCGGCGTTGCGGGAGCGGGCAAGGAGATCTCGACCCGTCCGTTTCAACTTGTCACGGGCAGAAACTGGAAGGGTACGGCTTTCGGAGGATGGAGAAGCCGGCGCGACGTGCCAAAGATTGTCGATTGGTACATGAAAAAGAAAATAAACATCGACGACCTGATTACCCATACTATGCCTCTGCAGGACATCAACAAGGCATTCGACCTGATGCACAAGGGAGAGTCGATTCGCAGCGTTGTCCAGTACTGATGGCTGGCAGGACCGCATTGGAGAACACCGCATATCGCACCGCAACAAGCCGGCGACCATCAAAGGCTCATAAATGACCGTCTCCGATTAGGAGAACGCAGGAGGTTAGAACAATGGCGGATTTCAAACTAACCGGTGGATGCCACTGCGGTAACATCCGGTACACGATTACGGCGCCGGCGGTTGATACACACAACTGCCATTGCTCGATTTGCCGTAAGATACAGGGCACAATATTCGTGACTCATTCGCTCTTTCCCCGTTCGAGCTTCAAACTCGACAAGAGCGAGGGGCTCAAGACGTACGACACCTCCGCCCAGGTTCATCGCCATTTCTGCGGCAAGTGCGGCTGCCCGGTTACTCTCGACGTCGATCCATTCCCCGACCTGATTGGTGTTACGACCGGGACGATCGACGATGGCGCGTTCCCGGGGCATCCCAAGGAAGTATACAGGCACGCGTTTTGGCCCAGCAGGGTCCAGTGGTTCGAATACGAGAACGTGCCAAAGGTGGAAGGATTCAAATGACAAATTCGGCGTATCCGGCGCCGCCGGAGCGCGTCTGGATGCTGCCGACCGGAGACGCACGAGGAATCGGAGGTAACGGAATGAGGATGCTGCCGCGTCCGTGCCGCTCTGGCGCGAGAACTGTCTCGCGCCGTGGACGCACAGATAGTCATCGCACAGGCAACTGGCAGCGTGTCCGAGCAGGGCCATGAAAAAGAAGTATGCCCCACCGCATCTGTCGGTTTCAGGTGGAGTGCGAGACGCAGGATTTGGGAGGAGTACGGACATAATCGGGTTTGCGACCTAACTGGAGTACCAACTGGAGAGCGATCATGAGCGTTTATAAGAGATATCTATGCTGGATCGTCGCGGCATTTGTGCTCGGTCTTGTGGCGATTCCGCACGCTGCGCAAGCGAACGAAAGTCTCGAGAAAATGTCACATAACCCCGACCAATGGGTAATGCCAGGGGCAAACTACAGTGTTACTCGGTATAGCGAACTCAAGCAGATAGATACGGCGAACGCCCGGGATCTGCACGTCGCCTGGACCATGTCGACCGGCGTGCTGCGCGGGCACGAGGGTCAACCGCTCGTCGTTGGCAACATGATGTACTTCCAGACGCCGTATCCGAACTACGTGTACGCGATCGATCTGAATCACTTCGACAGGTTCGCGTGGAAGTTCGAACCGCCGAAGAACCCGAATGCGCCGCCGGTAGCCTGCTGTGACGTCGTCAATCGCGGGGTCGCCTACGCGGACGGAAAAATACTGATGGACACTCTCGGCGGCGAGGTTTACGCGC
Organism: Binataceae bacterium (SeqCode); assembly: GCA_046704965.1. Taxonomy (GTDB): domain Bacteria; phylum Desulfobacterota; class Binatia; order Binatales; family Binataceae; genus DTIX01. The sequence continues at coordinate 1,085 of JBJKQX010000048.1, read as the reverse complement.
TCAACGCAAAGGATGGAAAAGTCGAGTGGAAGGCGAACAACGCTGAACCGACCGAAGGGCAAACGGTCACGTCTGCTCCGCTGGTAATCAAGGACAAGGTCATCATCGGCGTATCCGGCGGTGAGTATGGGGTTAGAGGTTACATAACCGCCTACGACCTGAATACCGGAAAACGTGCATGGCGTGCTTACAGCGAAGGTCCGGACGAGGCATTGTTGTTCAATCCCGAGAAGACCATCGATGCCAACTTTCAGAAGCCGGTCGGCAAAGATTCAAGCCTGAAGACCTGGAAGGGCGACGAATGGAAGATGGGCGGCGGAACGACGTGGGGATGGTATTCCTACGATCCTAAGCTGAACCTGCTCTACTACGGCTCGGGTAATCCCGGCACCTGGAATCCGTCTCAGCGCCCCGGCGCAAACAAGTGGTCCATGACCATCATGGCGCGGAACCCTGAAACAGGCGAGGCTGCATGGGCGTTTCAGATGACCCCTCACGACGGCTGGGACTATGACGGCGTGAACGAGATGATCCTCGCCAACCTGAAGGTCAACGGGCGGGAAGTTCCCTGCCTGGTGCACTTCGATCGCAATGGCTATTGCTACGTGCTGGATCGCCGCGACGGCAAACTTATAGCGGTTCACAAGTACGATCCGACCGTCAATTGGGCCGAGAGCATCAATCCGAAGACCGGCGTTCCGACGGTCAATCCTGCGAAGATGACCAAGGCAGGCGTCAACGTAAAGCATATCTGCCCGGCATCCGAGGGTGACAAGGACCAGCAGCCGGCATCGTTCGATCCGCAAACGGGACTGTTCTACGTGCCGACCAATCACATCTGCATGAACTACCAGGCCTTCAACGTGAAGTATAAGGCGGGGTTCCCGTTCGTTGGCGCGATCGTCAGCATGTATCCTGCGAGCAAAGACGTTCGCGGGCGCTTCATCGCATTCAATGCTCTGACCGGGCAGACGAAATGGGCGATCAAGGACGGGTTCCAGGATTGGGGCGGTGCCCTCACGACCGCTGGCGGCCTGGCGTTCTACGGAACCTTGACCGGCTGGTTCCGCGCGGTGGATATCCAC
>JBJKQX010000047.1:0-10435 GCA_046704965.1 Binataceae bacterium (SeqCode) | reverse complement strand
ACATAATTGCAGATTTAACGGGGTAGCGTCTGAGGCGCACGATATGGATAGGCGGATCGGCTAAATTTGACTAAAGGCGCGAACACTTGGACATAATTTTGCCACGTACCGAGCAGTCTGAGAGTCGTGGATATTGGTCGAAGGTATGAGTAGAGCTCCTAAGCGAATGGAAAAAGGTAGGCGATGGGGCGATTTGGTTAGCGCGTATGTAGAAGGGTGTCCGCAAAGGCGGCTCCTAGCTGGCAGTGTTCAGGCCTTGTTGCCTCCGCGGGGCGGCCTGGAAGCACGCATCGAAGTGACGGTTGAGTAAGCAGTAGGTGTGAAGGTCCGGTTTGCGGGCGACGTGGCGTGCGCACAACTGTTCCACGGCAGACGTCGTTATTCTTAACCGAGCGGCAGGACCCGGATAGCCTGATTTCACGGCGTGCCGCTCTTAAACGTGAAATTGCGATAGCGGCCTGATGGCCTAAACGAGCGATGGTGAGATATGGTTGCGACTAGGGAGGTAGGGAGATGAGTGCGAAACTGCGATGGCTAACCTCGGTGATCATAGCTTGTGGTTTACTCGTGCTCGCGCTTCATGGAACCGCCTTTGCTTGGGACTGGGGCGGCGGGTACTGCAGCGTCCCGGAACTTGACCCTGGTACGGCGGCGAGTGGCGTTGCTTTGTTGGGGGGCGGGCTGTTGCTGCTGGTAGAGCGGTATAGGCATCGAGGGCGCGAGGAATAGTATTCGTTCCCATTTCCAACGGTCTGCACCGGCATATGCCTGGACGCGGTGAGTTTAGAAAGTCTTCGATTCAGGCGCTGGGTTGGGGACGAGAGTAATTATGCTCGTTCTCGCATCTGCGACGGAAATAGGTGAGTGGCTGGCAAGCCAGGGCCCTGCCTCAGAGCGCAGATTGGTGCATTTGAACGAATGTGGCGGGTTCCGCCCGAGCGGACTGATCGCGATGGCGGAACACGTGGTGCGTCATGCTCACTGATGCCATGCAGCCGCAAAGCGACTCGCGCTCGATGACCGGCAAGAGCAAAGCGACTGTGGTCGCGATTTTGCGCTATGTCGGAAACTCATAACGACGATTCTGGTTCCCTTCAAACTCCGTCTGTGGAATGGTGTTTCAGGTGGATTCTGGCAGCATCGCTGCTGGTCGGCGGGATGCTGTTGCTCTCGACTCCGTGGGGCGGAGGTTATTGGTGGATCACCTTAAGCTTTCGTAATAGTGCCCTCTACCTACCGATCCCTGGGCGGTTTCAAGTGGCCGCGCTTCTGGTTGCGACCCTGACGGCAACAATACTGTTCGGTTGGGCGACTCTTCGCGAGGAGTTGCGCGCTACTGTTCGCGGCGGGGTCTGCCGGGACTGGGGATGGCCTGTGTGGGTGCTGGCTTATTCGGTCGTCGTGGCCGTGCTTGCTGGCATGATTAATGGCGATGCAGCCGCAGTGTTCGATGATCGTCGAATTCTGGAACTGACTGCATTGGTGCTGTTAGCGACAACAAGCTGGTGTCTTGCCGCGATGCCCGCAGGATTTTGGGTCAACTGGATGAGTCGCAATCCGAAGGCACTGTTATCGGGGGCTGCAGTTGGCCTTTCAACTTATCTGTTGGGTCGCCATTACGGGTTGATGTTGTCCAGCATCGTTGATTCTTTCACGCAGTCTACGCTATGGATAGCATCCGTTCTGCTCCAACTGTTCACACACGACATAGTCTTTTTACCTGAAAGAAGTATCATCGGAACCCATGACTTCGTCGTCAGGGTGTCTTCCGCATGTACCGGTCTTCAGGGTGTCACACTCTTTCTGACATTCTTCGGTATCTATCTGTGGATTTACCGAAAGCAACTTCGGTTTCCCCTGGTGTTGGTGTTGTTGCCGATCGGTGCGGCGATTCTTTATCTTCTCAATGTAGTACGGATCGTCGCCTTGATACTCATTGGGAGTTGGTCTCATTCATTAGCGGTACATGGGTTTCATTCGGTTGCAGGCTGGCTTCTATTTAATATCGCCACGCTCAGTATCGTAATAACCAGCAGGCGGTCGCAATTATTCACCAAAACCGCAGATCCCGCAGTGGCCGTCCCAACGCCGGGAGCGTCTTACCTGATGCCGCTGCTGCTGATGATCGCGGTCGCGATGGTAAGTCGCATTTTTGTCTTCAGTTTTGATATCACCTATCCGCTGCGCGCAATCGTAGGCGCGGGTGCCCTGTGGGTATATTGGAAGAGAATCCCTGTTCGGTGGAACATATCGTGGCCCGCTGTGGGGCTCGGGATCGTCGCCTTCGTTGTCTGGATTGTGTTGGTGAGCACAACCAACGGTGCCGCGAAAGACGCGCATATCGGCGATGCGCTACGAAGCTTACCGATAGCAGGCGGACTATTATGGATGGTGTTGCGCGTGATCGGAGCAGTAATAGTGGCACCGATTGCTGAAGAGCTGGCGTTTCGCGGCTACTTGATGCGCAAATTAATTTCGTTCGACTTTGAATCGGTCGCGCTCACGGGCTTTACGTGGCTGTCTTTTCTAGGCTCGTCGATATTATTTGGTGTGCTGCACTCTCAGTGGGTAGCCGGAACACTGGCAGGCATGATTTTCGCGGTGGCTGTCTATCGTCGCGGATCGCTTTCCGATGGCATAGTCTCCCACGCGACGGCGAACGCGTTGCTTGCGGCCTACGTCTTGGCGACCGGCCATTGGTTTCTATGGGGCTGAAAGTTATGGATGTCGCCAAAGGAGGAGTGTGGGCGCAACAAATGGGTTATCACGACGCCTCAAGGACGGACTCGAGAAACTGGCGAGTGCGTTCGTGCCTGGGCGCGGTGAAAATCTCCGACGGCTTTCCTTCCTCGAGGATGACGCCGGAGTCGAAAAAGATGACCCTGTCGGCGCAATCGGCGGCAAACTTCATATGATGGGTCACGATTATCATGGTCATCGAGCGCTTCTCCGACAGCGTGCGCAACAGTTGGAGGATGCCGCCGACCAGTTCCGGGTCGAGCGCGGACGTTATCTCGTCAAACAGGATAACCTTGGGGCGCATCGCGAGCGCTCGTGCGATTGCCACGCGCTGTCTCTGACCGCCGGAAAGTTGACCCGGATAGGCGGTCAACTTGTCCCCAAGGCCAACCATCGCGAGGTACTCTTTTGCGCGTTCCTCTGCCTCGCGTCGTGGCAATCCCAGCACTTGTACGGGAGCCTCGAACACGTTGCGCAGTGCGGTCATGTGCGGGAACAGATTGAAGTGCTGGAAAACCATCCCGACTTTGCCGCGGACCGTGCGCAGATGTTTCTCGTTGGCCGCAATGAGGTTGCCGTTGCGCCTCATGTGCCAGAGATAGTCGCCATCGATTTCGATCGTCCCCTCGTCGGGGCGCTCGAGTGTCATCATCAGCCGCAGCAGGGTTGATTTGCCCGAACCGCTGGCTCCGATGACGCTGATGGTTTCCCCTGGCGCGACGTCGAGATTCACGCCGCGCAGGACGTGGAGATCGCCGTATGATTTGTGCAGATTGCGCAGTCGGACAACGGGTTCCATGTCAGGCTATTCCGATCGTCACATGACGTTCCAGCCATCTTACGCCCCAAGCCGAGATTAGGCTGAAAACCAGAAAAATCACGCCCACCAGGGTCAGAGGCTCAGTGTAGCGGAAACTTTGCGAGCCAATAACCTTGGCGGTCTGGAGCAATTCCATGACAGTTATGGCGGACAAGAGCGGCGTGTCCTTGAACATCGCGATGATACGGTTGCCAAGCGCCGGAACGATAGGCGGTATCGCCTGCGGAATCACAACCGCCGTGAAGGTGCGAAGCCTGCTCATGTTAAGGGCGATCGCCGCCTCCCACTGGCCTCGGGGCACTCCGTCGATACCCGAACGATATATTTCAGAACAATAGGCGCTGTAGTGCAGACCCAATGCCAGCGTGCCCGTAAGCAACGGCGAGAGCCTCACTCCGGCGTCAGGCAGAACGTAGAACAGAAAGTATATCTGGACCAGCAGCGGAGTGCTGCGAACGAACTCCACAATGAAGCCGACCGGCCAGGACACGAATCTGCTGCCAGAGCGGCGCAGAATGGCCCAGATGAGGCCGAGCACGAGAGCTATCACGGTGCCGAACGCCGTCGCTTCCAGCGTGACGACCGAGGCCTTGAGCAGAACTGGCAGGATATGCCACGCGTAGCTCCAGTCGAAGATCAACGGATGCCTCCACGGTCGACGCCATAGGAAAGTCTCTTTTCGAGCGATCGGATTCCTGCCGTGATCAGAAGTGCGACGGCGAAGTAAATCACCAGCACGATGGAAAATATCTCGACCGTGCGCAGGGTCGCGGTTCTCAGCAGCTGCGCCTCGAAGGTGAGGTCGGCGATTGTTATCAGCGAAACGAGAGCCGTGTTCTTTAGCAACTCGATCAACAGGTTTCCCGCCGGCGGCAGCATCGCGGGCACGGCTTGCGGCAGTATCACCCGCCATAGGGTCTGCCGCGGGCTCAGGTTGAGCGCGGTTGCGGCCTCACGCTGGCCCTTGGGTATAGCCAGGATGGCGCCTCTGACAACCTCCGCTCCGTAAGAACCGCTGTTCAGGCCCAGCACGATGATTCCTGTCGCCATCGCCCCGATATTCACGCCGAAAAGCGGGAGCACATAGTAGAACCAGAACAACTGCACGAGCGCCGAAGTGCCGCGAAACACCTCGATGTACGCGATCGATATCCAGCGCACAATCCGAAAGGAGGGGATGCGGCCGAGTCCCGAGAAAAAAGCTGCGGCAGTGGCAAGCGCGCCACCGGCCAGCGTTATCTCAATCGTTATGACGAGCCCCTTGGAGAGTGCGGGGATGAAGGACAGAACCGTTTCCACCGATGCCAGGCCTTGATCTGAAGTTAGGGCTGACCTCTACGCGAGCAGATGCCGCATCGGACACGGTCCGCGATCAACGTAGCCGGACATTGTGGCTTTCATGCTGAATTGATTCCATCGAGTCGTCGACGGGGACCTCTCATCTTTCCTTTTGGCAGAGTTCCTTCGCGGTCATTTTTCCCGGCAGGTTGTCCTTGCTGAAGCCGAACCGGCTCATGATTTTCGTGTAGCGAGGTGTGCCGATGAACGCCGCCAGACGCTTGTTGAAGGCCTCGCGAAACGCGACGTCGCTTTTGCGGAAGCCGAAAGCACCGTAGCCGCGGACGGAGACACCGTTGATCACCGGTTGCTTGAACGGCTGAGCCTTTGCCAGTTGCTTGCTGCGCAACTTTCTCAGCAAATCCTGTACGGTCAAAGAAGTACCCGCGAAGGCGTCGACGCGGCCGGACTGCACTCCCGCCAGCGCGCTTGGTGTATCGGGGAAAATCACCAGCCGATCGGAGGGGACGCCAAGCTCGCCCGCCCATTGCTGTTCGACCGTGCCGACAACCACGCCCAGACGCGCCTTGGAATTTTTGGCCACGTCCTCGTAACTGTGCAGGTTCTTCGGATTCCCCGCTTTCACCAGGAAAGCGTCGCCCACGCTGTAGGTTGGATTAGCAAACGCTATCTGCTTGCATCGCCTCGGCAGGATGTACATGCCCGCGGCGATCAGATCGAAGCGATGGGCCTGCAGTCCGGGAATCAACGAGCCGAACTCGGTCAGAACGCCGACCATCTTGTGGATGCCCATCTCACCGAGGATTACGCGCGCCACTTCGGGCGCCTCACCTGTAAGCCGTCCGCTTTCGTCCATGTACGCGTAGGGAGCTTCATTCGCATAGCCGACGCGAATCGTGCCGGTCTTCTTTAACCGTTGCAGGGTATTGCCGGTGGCGGCCGTGCCGGCGCCGGTTTCATTGGCCCCCTTGCGCGAGCATCCCGCAAGAATCAGACACGCGGATAGCAACGCAACGCCGGCGCATATCGCGAGAGCGCCCACAACGGGGCTTTGCGCAGTGCGAATCGAGCAACCTGTGCCGGAGGCGGAACTGGAAGTCACGGACTTTGCGCGATTCACCTGACGCGTTACTCCGCAGAAACGATCGGTGCGAAGCCTTCCCGCGTCGCGATGAATTCAGGCCGTGGCTTTTGTCCCGAAAACGGATCGCACAGTCGGTTTTCCACGCTGTTGTATACGAAGAATACGTTGCTCCTGGGGAACGGCGATATGTTGCTGTTCGAGCCGTGCATTATGTTGCAATCGAAGAAAACGGCCGAGCCCGCAGGGCCTGCAGCTGACCTGATACAGCTGCGGTCGACGAGGAAGTTCAGTTGGTCATGAGTCGGAGTGCCGTACTCCTGCCTGCGGAGGGACTGCTTATAGTGGTTCTCGGGCGTCAGACCCTCGCACGCGAGGTAGTGGCGATGCGATCCCGGTATGAGCATCAGCGACCCGTTGAACTCATTGTTCTCAGTCAACGTGATCGAGCAACTCACCGCCCGCATCCGCGGCATTCCGTCCTCGACGTGCCAGGTTTCGAAATCCGAATGCCAGTAGAATTCCTTGCCGTCGAATCCCGGCTTCAGGTTGATGCGGGATTGATGGATATAGGCCTCGCTCCCAACGATCTGCCGTGCAACGTCCAGTATCCGCGTGTCTGCGGCAAGACGTCGGAACAGGTCGCTCAGGCGATGCACCATGAAGATGGATCGTACGATGCCGGTGCCGGGTTCGCGGATGATCTCGTCGCGCCCGTTCAGGACGGGGTCGTCCGCCATGCGACGCATCTCTTCCAGGAAGACGTCAACCTCGGCCTGCGAGAACAGACTCTTAAGAACGATGAAACCGTCGCGCGCGTAGCCGTCGAGCTGATCCTGTGTCAGGCCGCTCTTTACCCGCGCCTGACTCCCATTCGAGTGAACGACGGGATCGACTCTATCCCTTATGGCTGCCTTGAGTCCTACTGTTCTTGATGCGTACGGGTCGTTCATCGCTGTATCCATGCTCCAAACCAATTATTGTCGTTCCAGGTTTTTTCGCAGACTGAATATCTGCGGGTCAGTCCTCCTCGATCAGAGGATAAACACCTTCCGCGTCGTGAACCTCTCTGCCAGTCAGTGGAGGATTGAAGACACAGATGGTTCGCATCCGGGTCTTGGCCCGGAGATAGTGCTTGTCATGTTTGTTGAGAGCGTACATGCTACCCGGTTCGATCTTGAAGATTTTTCCTTCGTCGATAAGTTCGACTTCTCCTTCGCCTTCCACGCAGAATACCGTCTCAAGATGGTTTTTGTACCATATGAAAGTCTGAGTACCGGGAAGAATTATCGTTTCGTGAACGGAATAACCCATCCCGTCATTCCTCAACAGGATGCGTTTACTAATCCAGTTGGGTGTTTTGACCTCGGCTTCCGTGCCTTCTATTTCCGTAATCTTGCGGACTATCACTTCGCTCCTCCCAAACTGGCACCATCCTCCATCGAACGCTTGAGACGCAGGCTGGCAGCAACACTTCGCTCCAGAATATCCAGACCGGACTTGAGAAGTTTATTCTCTATCACCAGCGGCGGCAGAACCTTGATAACCTCTCCTTGCGCTCCCGACGTCTCGATTACCAAGCCGCGCTTGAACGCTTCGGTCGTGATCGTGTCCGCCAGTTCCGGATCCGCTACCACCAATCCCTGAATCAGCCCGCGCCCACGAACCGTCAAATCCGCCTCGGGATAATTCTCGGCGATCGATTCCAGTGCATGGCGGGCGATCGACTCCTTTTCTTCGACCTGCCGTTGCAGCTGTGAATCAGTCCAGTACTCACGCAGCGCAGCCGCCGCAGTCACGAAAGCCAGGTTGTGGCCGCGAAACGTGCCGTTATGAACGCTTGGCGACCATGCGTCCAGCTCACGCTTCATCAGCACGATGGACATCGGCAATCCAAAGCCGCTCAACGACTTTGACATGGTGATTATGTCAGGGCGGACACCAGCGCGCTCGAAACTGAAGAATGTTCCGGTACGTCCACATCCGACCTGTATATCGTCAATGATTAATAGAATGTCATGGCGGCGACATACGCGTTCGAGCGCCCGCAGCCAGCTGTGACTAGCCACATTGACGCCGCCTTCGCCCTGCGTCGTCTCCACGATGACAGCGGCCGGCAGGTCGATACCGCTACTGCGGTCGGCGAGAACAGTGTCAAGATACTCCGTCGTGTCGATACCGTCGCCCAGATAGCCGTCATAAGGCAGGAAATCGGTGTTATCCAGCGACACGCCTGCCCAATCGCGAAACTTGGAATTGCCGGTCGCGGCGAGAGAACCGAGCGAGACGCCGTGAAAACCATTGGTGAAGGCGATGATGTTGGTCCGTTTCTTGATATGACGCGCGAGCTTGAAAGCGGCCTCGACCGCGTTGGTTCCTGTCGGACCGGGAAACTGGACTTTGTAGTCCATGCGTCTGGGCTTCAGGATCACGCTGTCAAGGGTTTTGAGGAAATCCTCCTTGGCCCTGGTCGCCATATCGAGGCTGTGAACAACCCCGTTGGCTTCAAGATAGTCAAGCAATTCCGCTTTGAGAACAGAGTTGTTGTGGCCGTAATTGAGGACACCCGCGCCACTCAGAAAATCGATATAGGCATGGCCCGCCTTGTCGAACAGCAGCGATCCTTCCGCCTTTTCGAATACTGTTGGAAATGAACGAATGTATCATCTTACTTCCGATTCCAGTCGGTCAAATGTTGCGGTGTTTGACATGCTATCTTTCCCCAGATTCCAATCGTTTCGTTGGAATCAGCAGTGGAATGGTCCGATGCGAAACAGTATTTCGCTTTCGTGGCCGCCGCCGTCGAAAAGATGATCCGCGAACAGCTCGGTTTCTATGCATTCCGTGTTCAGTTCTTCCGCCAGCGAGCGAAACAGCCGCGCAGAGGCCTTGTTTGAAGGCGTCACTGTCGTTTCCAGGTAATTGGCGGACGACACTTCCTCACGGTCGACGATGTTTCGCAACATCTTTTTCGCAAGGCCGTGGCGTCGCGCCTCCTGATGGACCGCTACCTGCCATACGAATATCGCATTCGCGGTAGAGGGAGGCCGGTATCCGGAGATAAATCCGACTATCTTATTGTCATCGCGCTCGGCGACTACGCTGGTATCTCTGAAGTGATGAGCGATGAGAAGGTAGGCATAGAGTGAGTTCAGATCCAAAGGTTTGCAATGATCAACCAAACTATGAATTTGCTTTGAATCTGAAATCTCAGGCTTTCTCAGACGAAACGGCAATGTACTTTCGACAGACATTTTTGTGACTACAGAGTCATTCGGCGCCGTGGAAAACCAATCCGCACGGCACAAGACCCCGCAGTTTTTCAGTGGTCGTTCCCGACAACCCGCTCGCGACGAATTCGGTTAGCCAAGCAATTCGGAAGAAACCAAAGTCTCCGCTTTTGCGTTTGTCCAGGCCTCACGCTGTATCCACACAGGGATGAAAAACAGGAGCCACGCCCTATTTGCAGTGGCACCTGCGGCGTTGGCTTTGTCAGGCAGCTTTTGAACCCCGACAGCAGCGTCATGCGCCGCAACCGCCCGGTGAGGCTCGCTAGCAATTTGAATTCTCAGTGATTCTATAAGGTCAGGCGTCGATGTCAACCGCAAAGTGCCAATCAATGCCGCTTTGTGAAGAGAGATAGCAGGACCATTATAGCTTGTTTTGATTCTGTTCATACCGCCGTAACCGCGCTTGGCGACTCGCGCGATATTCGTTTTCACCGCTCGCCATCATCGGTTTCATAGCCGGCGTGCGCACATGCGGGACGCGAGTCGAATGAGCCTGGGTGAACTGTGTTTGATTTAAGAATTCGGGTGTCTCAGGATTAGTTTTTCCGCATTCGTTCGCGCTCAAAGCGATCATCTCGGAGGTGCTGCGATGGCAAATCTGAGAATTGGAAGCGTAGAGCACAGAGACCTGATGTGCCGCGAGTTTCGCGATACATTCCGCAGCTACGAAGTGCGCGATGTCAGATGGCCCGAGCTTGATCCTGATGAAATCGCTCGCGTGCGCTCGATGCCGTTCTGGGACGAGACTCTGAATACCGAACGCCTTGCCACCAAGCGGATTCGCCTGATGGTTGAAGCGGAAAAAGATCCGGTCATGCGCGAAGCGATCGCGACGCAGGCGTACGAGGAAGCGCGGCACGCATCGCTGTTCGAAAGCCTGATGGAGCACTACGAAATCGAAGTGCCCGACCCCGAGCGCTATGAGCCGCGCGATCCGCAGTGGGGGTTCATGCGGATGGGCTACGGCGAAGTGTTCGACATCTTTTTCGCCTTCGGGCTGTTCAAGTTGGCGGCCGAAGCGCAGTTCTTCCCAGGTTCGCTTATCGAGATTTTCGAAGGGCTCATCAGCGAGGAAGCGCGGCACATAATATTCTTCTCGAACTGGGCCACGTACAACCGCCGTCGTATTCCCGTTCACCTCAAGCCCTGGTTCACGGTCGAGCGTTCCGCGGCTTTCGCGATGCAGGCGCTGGGCCGCTTGCACAC
>JBJKQX010000046.1:0-3283 GCA_046704965.1 Binataceae bacterium (SeqCode) | reverse complement strand
ATTAAATTAGTTCCTTTTCCCGGTGTGACGGTTTTTTTTTCACCGCGGGGGCGGGGTGGGCCCTATTGGCGGGTCCGCGGTCCACGCTTCCCGACTCCGCTTTGACCGCCGGTGTCGCCAGGTAAGATCGCGTTTGCGTGCAACGCCACGTATTTCTACGATCGGGTCATGCACAGGCCTCGTTTTCTCGATCGGATCGCAACGGAACTGGGCGACCAGTGCGCGTTCACCTCGCGCTTCGCCCGCGGACACCGACCCTTTCAGCCAGACCATGTTGAGCCCAAATGGGCGCGCGACCGGGTCGCGGATGTCGGCCATGTAAGTCTGGAGATTGCTCTCGACTTCGACGCCCGCACCCTAGCGGGAACCGCGCGCCATCGCCTTTCCGCCATCATCGACAACCTCCGCGAAATCCAGTTCGACGCGGCCGAGATGACGGTAAGCTCCGTCCGAGTCGCCAACCAGCCCGTCGAGTTCGAACATGAAGGGGGAAAACTGACTGTCAGGCTTTCTCGCCCCTTGGGTTCCGGCGAAGAAGCCGACGTCGCCATCAACTATTCCGCGCGACCGCGCCGCGGGCTCTATTTCGTCGGTCCCGACGACGCCCATCCGGATAAACCGGTCGAAGCATGGACGCAGGGCGAGGATGAGGACTCGCGATACTGGTTCCCTTGTTACGACTACCCGAACGACCGCGTCACAAGCGAGGTGATAGCCACCGTTCCCGAGAGATTCACGGCGGTTTCCAACGGCGGCCTGCTTGCAACAACATCCGATCCCGCCCGGCGCACGCGGACGTTCCACTGGCGCCACGACGTAGCCCACTCCGTCTACCTGGTCAGCCTTGCGGTGGGTGAATTCGTCGAGATCCGCGAATCGGCCGGCGAAACCCCGGTGCTCTATTACGTACGGCCTGGACGCGAGGACGACGCCCGCCGCGCATTCGGCAACACGCCCCGCATGATCCAGTTCTTCGAGCGCAGAATTGGCGTCCCCTATCCTTATGCCAAGTATTCGCAGGTCGCCGTGACTGACTTCATCTTCGGCGGCATGGAAAACACCTCGGCAACGACCCAGACGGCCGACACGCTGCATGACGAGCGCGCCCATCTTGATTTCAGCAGCGATCCCCTCGTCGCGCACGAACTGGCCCATCAATGGTGGGGCGACCTGCTCACCTGCCGCGACTGGGCCCACGCATGGCTGAACGAAGGCTTCGCAACCTACTTCGAGGCGCTCTGGTGCGAGGAGGACAAGGGCGCGGACGAGTTCGCATGGAACCTGCGTCAGGATCGCGAAGGCTATCTGGCCGAGGCCTCGCATCGTTACCGGCGACCAATCGTCTGCAACCGTTACCGGGTGCCGATCGAACTCTTCGACCGCCATCTTTATGAGAAGGGCTCGCTCGTATTGCACATGCTCCGACGCGAACTGGGCGACGCGCTTTTCTTCAAGGCGCTCAACCTTTATTGCACGCGCAACCGCGGCCAGAACGTAATTACCCAGGACCTTCAGCACGCGTTCGAACAGGCGACCGGCAGAAACCTGGACTGGTTCTTCGACCAGTGGGTCTACAAGGAAGGACATCCCGAAATCGAAGTCTCCCATTCCTTCGACGACAAGCAAAAGCTTCTTGGCGTGACCGTAAAACAGACGCACACGGTCTCGGACGGCAGCAGCCGCGCGTTCCGCTTTTCGGCGAATATCGCACTGATGGACGCCGACGGCCGCGAAACCCGCCATCGCGTGGAAGTAAATCAGCGTGAGCAAACATTTCATTTCGTCTGCGCGACAGCGCCCAAGGCGGTCAGCTTCGATCCTTCCCGTGACGTTCTGACAACGGTCAAACACAAGCGAAGCCGCGAAGTCCTTGAGCTGATCCTGCGCAACGCGCCCGAGGCGATCACGCGCAGTGGCGCCGCTTTCGACCTGGGCAGGGAAGGAAGTCCCCAGGCGGTCGTCGCCCTTCGTGCCGCGATGCTAAGTGACCCGTTCTGGGGAATGCAGGCCGACGCTGCGACGGCCCTCGGCCAAATCAGAACTCCCGAAGCGAAAGCCGCGTTGCTTGAAGGGCTCTCCCTGGAGCATCCCAAGGCTCGTCGTGCAGTGGTCCGCGCGCTGGGCGCGTTTCGCAACGACGCCGAAGCGGCCGCTGCTCTCGCCCGTGTGCTCGGGCAGGGAGATGCGAGCTACTTTGTCGAGGCCGAGGCCGCGCTGGCGCTTGGCAAGACTCGCGATGCCGCGGCTTTTGAGCATCTGTGCGCGAGCCTCAACAAGGAGTCCTATCTCGAGGTCATCAGGGCCCATGCGTTCGCCGGGTTGGGCGAACTGCGCGACGATCGTGCTATGGACGTTGCGCGGGAATGGTGCCATTACGGAAAGCCGGTACGAGCCCGGGTTGCCGCGCTGGGCACGATGGGCCGGTGCGCGGAGTTGAGCGAAACGCGCCGCACCGAAGCGGTCGACTTCCTTTTGCCGTTTCTCGACGATCCCGACTTCATGGTGCGACTGCGGCTGCCGGGCGTGTTCGAGGATATCGGAGACGCGCGCGCTATCGCCCCGCTCAGAAAACTCGGCGAACGCGATCTCGACGGACGCATTCGGCGCCGCGCCGAGGAGGCGATCGACTCAATCGTTCAGGGGCGAAACCGTATCGAAGAGGGCGCGAGACTTCGCGAGGAGATGCACAAGCTGCGCGAAGACAACGCCAAGCTGCGCGAGCGAGTCGACAAACTCGAAGCCTCCGCACGCGGCAATCAATCCTAGCCGCGCAGTTGCCTGATATTGCGGGCACGGATGCGGGATCCGATTGGAACAGGGGAATCAACGCGTTAATGCGTGAGAGTCTGCAAATTCGGAGCTCAAGCCAAGGACCAGGGAGGAACTTAGATGCTCAAGGAATTCCGGCAGTTCGCGATGCGTGGAAACGTGGTGGATATGGCGATCGGTATCGTTATCGGTGCCGCGTTCGGCAAGATAATAAGCTCACTGGTGAATGACGTAATTATGCCGCCGATCGGGCTGGCGCTCGGCCACGTCAATTTTTCCAGCCTGTTCGTGTCTCTCAGCGGCAAGCACTACGCCTCACTGGCGGCAGCCCACGCCGCCGGAGCGCCGACTATCAATTACGGAGTATTCATCAACACGGTTATCGACTTCGTGATAGTCGCATTCGCGATGTTCCTGGTTATTCAGCAGTACCAGCGAGTCGTCCGCCGGTTTGAACAGCCGGAGCCGCCGAAAACCGCTAACTGTCCCTACTGTTTGTCGGCGATACCCGTGG